>NZ_LT906470.1:1560000-1860000 GCF_900187285.1 Veillonella rodentium
TCTTTCACTCCCCGCCAGGGGTTCTTTTCACCTTTCCCTCACGGTACTATGCGCTATCGGTCGATATCAGTATTTTGGCTTGGAGGGTGGTCCCCCCTGCTTCCCACAAGGTTTCACGTGTCTCGTGGTACTCCGGATACAGTCCCGTGCATGCAAGGTTTCGATTACAGGGCTTTCACCTTCTACGGCTGAGCGTTCCAGCTCGATTCTTCTACCTCATTTACACTTGATGACTGTCCTCAACCCCGGTGCGGTTGCCCGCTCCGGTTTGGCCTCTTTCCCGTTCGCTCGCCGCTACTGAGAAAATCTCGTTTGATTACTCTTCCTCCGGGTAATTAGATGTTTCAGTTCCCCGGGTGCCCTCCTCATACTCAAAGGTATGGGTGACAGTGCATAACCACTGCCGGGTTCCCCCATTCGGATACCTACGGGTCAAAGGTTGCTTGCACCTCTCCGTAGCTTTTCGCAGCTTACCGCGTCCTTCTTCGGCTGATATCGCCAAGGCATCCACCGTACGCCCTTAAAATCTTTACTTATTTTACGCCATAATTTGCGGCTAACTTCGTTGTGCTGCGTTCGGCTTGTCTTGCGTACATGAGTACGCGGCGACATCACCTCACTGGCACACCTCGTTATCCATCCAATTCTGACGAAAATCTATTCTTAGATTTCATTGACATGCATTAGATACATTGTCGTTCATTTATAGCCGTACATTTTACATGTACGTCACCAATTAAGTCAGAGAATTATTTCCTATGTGCTCGGGTCAACCTACTTAGAAATTCTAAGAGATGACCTTACAAATATATATTAATTCTTCTATGCAGTTTTCAAAGAACAAACAATTCATATATTTCGCGTCTATCGTCGTTGCATTCGCTTCACTTGTCCTGCGTAATTACCATTACGCGGCGACGTCGTTCATCTCATGCGCCCGGATAGCCATCGAAATCTATTAAATTGTAACTGACTTACCATTGAGTCAGTTTAGTATTTAATAAATAAATACTAAATGGTGGAGACGAGGAGATTCGAACTCCTGACCCCCTGCTTGCAAGGCAGGTGCTCTCCCAACTGAGCTACGCCCCCATGTTCGGTTACGCTTTAGTCTCGATAATCCATTCCGCAGAATCCGTTATCTTTTAAAAGTTTTACCATTATATTTAGCTCTTAGTGTCTGTACTTTACACAAAGTGTATTTCAAGTTATATGAGCCAACTGGTGGGCCTAGGTGGACTCGAACCACCGACCTCACGCTTATCAGGCGTGCGCTCTAACCAGCTGAGCTATAGGCCCATATCTGTAGAATTGAGAGTCTTTGCAGATCTCTCAAAACCAAACAATGATAAGTGGTAAGTACAGCTAGCGCTTATGCTACGTCTACTTACCCGCCAAAGTGTCGACCTAAGTGACATCCAGGCACTCGGCCCGGTGTATGTCTCCCTAGAAAGGAGGTGATCCAGCCGCACCTTCCGATACGGCTACCTTGTTACGACTTCACCCCAATCATCGACTTTACCTTAGACGGCTGGCTCCCGAAGGTTACCCCACCGGCTTTGGGTACTTCCGACTTTCGTGGTGTGACGGGCGGTGTGTACAAGGCCCGGGAACGTATTCACCGCAGTATGCTGACCTGCGATTACTAGCGATTCCGACTTCACGTAGGCGAGTTGCAGCCTACGATCCGAACTGAGAGAGTGTTTCTCGGGTTCGCTCCACCTCGCGGCTTCGCTTCCGTCTATTGACTCCCATTGTAGTACGTGTGTAGCCCAGGTCATAAGGGGCATGATGATTTGACGTCATCCCCGCCTTCCTCCGCATTGTCTGCGGCAGTCTCTCATGAGTTCCCACCATTACGTGCTGGCAACATAAGATAAGGGTTGCGCTCGTTGCGGGACTTAACCCAACATCTCACGACACGAGCTGACGACAACCGTGCACCACCTGTTTTCTGGCTTCCGAAGAAGAGGAACCATCTCTGGTTCTGTCCATCAATGTCAAGACCTGGTAAGGTTCTTCGCGTTGCGTCGAATTAAACCACATACTCCACCGCTTGTGCGGGCCCCCGTCAATTCCTTTGAGTTTCAACCTTGCGGTCGTACTCCCCAGGCGGGGTACTTATTGCGTTAACTCCGGCACAGAAGGGGTCGATACCTCCTACACCTAGTACCCATCGTTTACGGCCAGGACTACCGGGGTATCTAATCCCGTTCGCTCCCCTGGCTTTCGCGCCTCAGCGTCAGTGTTCGTCCAGAAAGTCGCCTTCGCCACTGGTGTTCTTCCTAATATCTACGCATTTCACCGCTACACTAGGAATTCCACTTTCCTCTCCGATACTCTAGATCAGCAGTTTCCATCCCCTCACGGGGTTAAGCCCCGAACTTTTAAGACAGACTGACTGATCCGCCTGCGCGCGCTTTACGCCCAATAATTCCGGACAACGCTTGCCACCTACGTATTACCGCGGCTGCTGGCACGTAGTTAGCCGTGGCTTTCTATTCCGGTACCGTCAATCCTTCCAACTATTCGCAAGAAGGCCTTTCGTCCCGATTAACAGAGCTTTACAACCCGAAGGCCGTCATCACTCACGCGGCGTTGCTCCGTCAGACTTTCGTCCATTGCGGAAGATTCCCCACTGCTGCCTCCCGTAGGAGTCTGGGCCGTGTCTCAGTCCCAATGTGGCCGTTCATCCTCTCAGACCGGCTACTGATCATCGCCTTGGTGGGCCGTTACCCCTCCAACTAGCTAATCAGACGCAATCCCCTCCTTCAGTGATAGCTTACATGTAGAGGCCACCTTTCATCCATCCTCGATGCCGAGGTCAGATCGTATGCGGTATTAGCAGTCGTTTCCAACTGTTGTCCCCCTCTGAAGGGCAGGTTGATTACGCGTTACTCACCCGTTCGCCACTAAGATTGATAGAAGCAAGCTTCCGTCGCTCTTCGTTCGACTTGCATGTGTTAAGCACGCCGCCAGCGTTCGTCCTGAGCCAGGATCAAACTCTCCAAGATATCTTGAAGCTATTTGAATAGCTCATTTGTTTTGTTGTCGCTACAATTAAGTAGCTTTGAATTATGGTTGGTTTTGACTGTGTCAAAACCCGCACTCTGGCATATGTTCAATCGTTTTGATTGATTACCTATCATTGTTCAGTTTTCAAAGATCTGTTCATCAGGTTCTCACCTAACGACTTGTATAAGTATAGCAATCATTTTTTAAATCGTCAACCTCTTTTTCATGAGATTCTCAATTTACATTTACCCATAAATTTTTCGCCATATTTATACTCACAATCACAACCAAATCCTCTAGAAATAGAGATAGAAAACTCACAAACCTAAGTTTGTGAGTTTAATTTGGTGACTCACCCGCGACTCGAACGCGGGACACCCTGATTAAAAGTCAGGTGCTCTGCCAACTGAGCTAGTGAGTCATGTTGGCAGGGGTGGCTGGGATCGAACCAGCGCATAACGGAGTCAAAGTCCGTTGCCTTACCACTTGGCGACACCCCTACATTGATTATGATGTGTAGGTTATGGGGTGAGTAGTGGGGATCGAACCCACGCGTAACGGAGCCACAATCCGCCGTGTTAACCGCTTCACCATACCCACCACCTTGTAGGTACCAAAGGCATGTTGCCTTTGTAACAAAGAGAATTATATCGGTTTTAGAGAGTAGTGTCAACACCTTTTTTATAACTTCCTCATATTTTCCGGGCGCACAAGAAATTGACCTTTTATACATAGAAAATCCCCCTTTATATGTTTCCGTCTCTTACTTTGAGAATTGTTTCATTTCAATGCTCAAAGACTCGAACAGATATATAAAAGAGGATTTAACTATTTATAGGTCATTGCTTCTTAGGCAAGTATGCTTTCACAAAATTAGGCAATGCAAAAGCCGCCTTTTGAATATCCTGATTATAATATTGAGTTTCAAAATTTTGTTCACGATTAGGCGTCCACGTTAAAGGGTCAAAGGTTTTAGATCCCAACGTAAAGCAGTGCATGCCCGCCGGATAAATCGGAATAAAGGCCGTGTAGAGTCGCGCAATCGGAAAATGGTTGTTAACATATCCGAACACTTTTTTCACCAACGGTTGATGCAATATAGGTGATTCTGTCTGTTGCACAAATAAGCCGTCCTTTTTTAGCGCTTTCAGAGTATTCTTATAAAATTCTTCAGTAAACAAACCTTCCCCCGGACCGATCGGGTCAGAGCAGTCCACAATAATAATATCATAGTAATCTTCAGCTTCCGCCATGAATCCTATGCCGTCACCGATTTTCACCGTCAGCTTAGGGTTGTTCTCAATCATAGCCTTAGCGATGGTTGGCAAATATTGTTTTGCCAGTTCCACAACCTTGCCGTCGATTTCCACCATCGTTACTTCTTTCACACAGTCATGGCGCACGCATTCCCGTGCCACACCGCCATCACCGCCACCGATAATCAACACGCGTTCCGGATTAGGATGTAAAAACAAAGGCACGTGACTCATCATTTCATGATAGATAAATTCTTCGCGCTCGGACGTTTGGAATACACCGTCCAACGCGAGCATCATCCCATATTCTTTGGACTTAAATACTTCGATTTTCTGAAATTCAGACTCACCGGAATATACGACCTCTTCCGCCTCTGCACTGAGACGCAAATGAGGTGTCTGCTCCTCTGTAATCCATTGACTCACGATAAATACCTCCCATTGCTTACGAGCTACTGTTAAAAGCCCCTGTAACTATAAAAATTACTGTAATTACATAATTGTGAACTTAACTATATCAACTCGACTAATTAATAATATACGCATCGCAGAAAACTGCGATGCGTATAGATACAATATCGGCAACCTTATACGCCTTATTATTCCTTGCGACTGATATAGCAGAAGCCACCGCCTAAAATGGTATCTTTCATCCAATTCGCTAATGAAAAGTCACGAATTTCACCTTCGTCAAAGATGCCGCAACGAATATCATCACCAGCGTTAAAAATCTTATAAATAGGAACCCAATGCCATGTATAAAGGGCTCGTTCCTTACCTTTATGACGATTCAAAAATGCTACAGGCACATCTTGCGCCAATGCATCGCGGATAAATTTGGCTGCCGCTTCCACCTCTACACGAGAGGCACAGAACGGAGAAACAGTGAGCATATGCACTTCATAAGGTAAACTTTCATCACCTAAAAGGCGATTCAAGCCACGTTCCATCCATTGCGTTTTATATAAACCGCCACCAAAACGCGGTTTAACATAATTCCACACCAGATTCATGCGTTCTAATGCAAGGGCCTGATCAGATGTAGTCGCAACATCGAGCAACCCATCACGAAACTGTGAATAGCTCAACACTTGTGTAGCCGTCGTCGGACCGCAACCGGCCAAACGTTGCCACTCATCCTTAAACCATTCCTGATCATAACCATGTGAAATCTTACCGTTCACATCGATATATAACCACTCGGGATGTTTAATCGATACATCAGTCATCTTACTAGCCTTCAATTACTTCTACGGATTCCATAATATCTCCTTGATGGATACCGTCTACAACATCCATGCCTTCAATCACTTTACCGAATACAGTGTGCACGCCATCTAAATGAGGTTGCGGTTCATATACGATAAAGAACTGACTGCCGCCCGTATTAGGGCCGCGATGCGCCATGGACAAAGCGCCTCTTTCGTGTTTATGAGGATTACCGATCAGTTCGTCTTTAATTGTATAGCCGGGACCTCCTGTACCGTTTCCCATAGGACAGCCGCCTTGTGCAACAAATCCGGGAATAACACGGTGGAATGTAAGGCCGTTGTAAAAGCCCTGCTTAATCAGCTCAACAAAATTTTCCACCGTACCGGGTGCTTCCTTATCAAATAATTCAATTACAATATCGCCGCCATTAGCCATATGAATTTTTGCTTGTTTCATTGTTCATGTACCTCCAAAATCGTACGCAACACATGGGCTGCTAATATAAAACCCGCCACAGGCGGCACAAAGCTGCATGTGCCGGGGCTCGTTTCATCACCTCGAAACTGCGGCTTCGTCGGTTTTTCTGTAGAAAATAAAACTAACTGTTTTTTTATGCCTCGTTTTTTTAATTCTCGCCGCATAACGCGCGCCAACGGACACGTATGGGATTTAGAAATATCGGCAATCATCAGTTTTTCAGGATAAAAACGGTTTCCCCCGCCCATGCAGGAAATAACGGGGATACTTTCACGTTGACACACCTCGATAATATTGATCTTTGCCGTCACCATATCAATGGCATCGATAACATAATCGACATGCAAACTTTCAATAAAACCGGGATATGATTCCTCCGTATACATTATAGCGTGTATTTCAACGACTGCATCAGGATTAATGGAAAGGGCGCGCTCCTTAGCGACCTCCACCTTGCGTCGTCCTATGGATTCATAGGTTGTAATCATCTGACGATTTAAATTGCTGGGTGCAACCGAATCCCCATCGATTAAAACTATGCGACCCACACCGGCACGAACAAGTGCCTCTAAGGCACCGCCTCCGACACCGCCCACCCCAAACAGAGCGACAGATGTATCTTTCAAAGTATCGATTTTATCCGGTCCCACTAACCATTCGAGCCGTGTCAGCAAATGTTCCATTAATATTTACCTGACGGAATAATCTCCGTCCAGTACCCATCAGGATCCGCAATAAAATAAATACCCATATCCGTATTTTCATAAGCTACGACATCCATTTCTTTGTGTTTTTTGAGTGCCGCCTCATAGTCATCCACATAGAATGCCAAATGGAATTCATTATCCCCTAAATTATAAGGGCGATCCCAATCGCGCAACCATGTGAGTTCAAGCTCATGTGCCGTATAAGGGCTCTTCAAATACACTAGGGTAAAAGCACCGCTTGGATCCTCCAGTCTACGGGACTCCTCCAATAACAAGGCTTCTTTATAAAAGGCAAGACTCTTGTCTAAATCCTTCACATTGATATTATTATGAGCAAAAGAAAACTTCATAGAAACTCCTTTATAAATACAGTATGTTTTTGTAGGAATTATCCTCCTATAATAGTATCACATTTGGCAATTCCATACCATATATTGTAATAATCATGGTATCTGTCGTATTCCACAACGGATATAACCGTTTTCACAACAGATGAATATAATGATCCATCTAATTAATAACGAACCGCGCCGTACTGCCGTCATCGCCGCGAGTCACTTCAAGATGTGCCGGTATACGGGATTTCAACTCAGGCACATGAGAGATAATGCCGATGAGGCGTCCCGACGATTGCAGTTGCACCAATGTTTCCATCGCCAGTTCCAACGTATCCGGATCCAAAGTGCCAAACCCTTCATCGATAAAAATCGTATCCATATGGATTCCGCCTGCATAGCTTTGAATAACATCCGCCAAGCCTAAGGCCAGTGCCATAGATGCGAGAAAGGTTTCTCCACCGGATAATGTATTCACCGGCCTAGACTGCCCTGTGAAAGTATCCATCACGGCTAAATCAAGACCCTGCTTACCTCGTCCGCCTCCGGTATAGTCGGACCGCTCTAAGGAATAACGGCTGCGACTCATTCTCTGCAATCGTAAATTCGCCGCATATACCACTTCATCCAAGATAGCACCTAACACATAGCGTTCAAAGGTAACATTTTTAAAGCCTTGTTCCCCTCCATTCGCCAAATCATTAAGACGTCCGAGAAATTCCACTTCATCACGAGCCTCACCCATAGCCGCATCAAGGGCTTCCAATTTCCCGAGTGCATCCTCTATTTGTTTTGATTCCTTGTCCCATGTGGCAAGAGCACCTACTATATCATCACGGGATTGTACCGCGGCTTCGTACATTTCATCGGATGCCGTATCTTCAGGCTTTACTGTTGAATCTGCTCTCTTCTGTGCCGATTCATATACGGCTTGGGCCTTCTGATAATCAGCATCTAATATTTTTAACTTCTCACGATACGTATCGCATTGTTCATAGTCCGCTAGTTGCTCTTCGAATTCAGACTCTACCAAGTCTATCGCCGCAAGAGACTGTTCATACACTTTACGAACAGTTGCTAGAGATTCTGCCTCCTGTCTAACCTGAGACGTCAACGTATCGACACGACCTGCATCACCGCTAACCGTTTGTCGTGCGCTTTCCAGTCGCGTTTGAGCCTTCGTAACATCCTCATCGTATATACTTAACTCCGCCTTCAAGTTCGTCAGCTTCGTCCGCCAAGTATCGGCATCATCTATACGCAAATTAGCCGATAGCGTATCCGCCTTCGCCTGAACCGTTCCGATTTTCACATCTAATCGGTGAGCCTCTGATGCAACAGTATCCTTAGCCTTTTCTAAATCAGAAACCTCCTTCTCCACAGCAGCAAGTTCGTCTTCTTTGTGGCGAAGTGTATCTTGCAGTACTTCAGTATCCGTACGCAGTGTTTCCAATCGAATCATATCAGCTTGCAAACTTGTATAGATATCATCGAAAGTATCAGCAGACAATCCGTCGCTCAGAGAGGCGATCTCAGCCTGCTGTTTATCAAGAGTTACTTCAGTTTCAGCTATTCTCTGCGCCAGAGACTCTTTCGCGCCCTG
The DNA here is from genome assembly GCF_900187285.1 of Veillonella rodentium. Lineage (NCBI taxonomy): Bacteria > Bacillati > Bacillota > Negativicutes > Veillonellales > Veillonellaceae > Veillonella > Veillonella rodentium. The sequence goes on from NZ_LT906470.1 coordinate 1,568,606, forward strand.
CTCCTTCGCCAACTTTTCTACCAAATCTTGATATAACTTGCGAACCGCGTCCACTTCTTTCTTCGTAGGGTATAACTCCGGCTTCTTCGCCAGCGCAGGATGTTCCAACGAACCGCACACAGGGCACGGTGCGTCATCTTTTACAAGGTCGGTCAGTTCATAGGCGCGCCCCTCCTGTAACAGATGTTCCAAGCGCTCCAACTGTACTTTGGCGGAATGCACCTCATTATCTAATTTAGACAGGCTCTCAACTTTACTGGCCATAGCGTGTGAAAGTGTCTGCCAATCAGCCTGTACTGTTTTGAAAGTATCCAGTACAGACAGTTTATCCTTTACGGTATAAATCTGATCAGTTTCTTTTATATTTAAACTTATCTTATCCCGCAAAGTCTGTATCTCATATTGCAGATTTTGAACTTGCTCACGACCTGCTGAGGCGGCTTTCTCAGCTTGTACCACATCATATTCGGCGCGTTTTTTTATTAAACAATCGAGTTCCTTTTGAGTCGACTCTAATTCTATCAAGCTTTCAGCCTGCTGTTCCCAGTATGTCAACGTTACCCGATTTTCCTGCATCGCATCCGACTGTGCCTGTAATACCTCATAATCTTTACGACATTCAGCCTCAGTAGCTTGAGCTGTAGCCAGTAACTGCTGTGTCTCCGCCAAGGTCTTCTCTAACGTATGTAAGTTGTCCCCCTTGCTTTTATTTTCTTTATATAATTCATATACAGGTGTTAAGGCCGTCAAGAACTGTACTTGCTGAGCCAGTTTACGTCGCTCCGGTTCTTTCCCTTTCACCTTATCTAAAGCGGTTTGTGCATCAAGCAAAGACTGTTTCACCTGATTATATAAAGCCCATCTGTTACGCAACGCATCATAGTCCGCAACAATGCGCACCGCCTCATCACGTTGTGTCTCAAGTATATCGCGTCGCGGTACGCGGGACGCCAATAATTGCCGTACATGCTCTATCGTCAATATCGGCGTATCTTCCTCGTGGGGAATCGATTGCAATACAATCTGCTGTTTAGTCAGATTTTCCTCGATTCCCTGTTTGGACGATTCGTACGCCTCCTTTAAAGCATCTTGTAATCTTCGGTACAACTCGGTTCTAAACAGCGTGTGCAATATTTCTTCACGTTCACCGGTAGATGCGACAAGTAATTTTCGAAATTCCCCTTGCGGTAAAAGAACGACCTGTAAAAATTGGTCCTTTCGAAATCCGATGATACTTTGAACGGATTCACGTACAGCTGCCGCCGATGTGGCGATCACCTGCCATTCACCGTCCTTCATGGCATACACGGTCGCACTGGCATTCTGTTCGCGCATACCGGTGCCGCGTTTCTTTGCCACCAACTGCTTCGGTAATCGCTCTATGCGATATTTTTTTGCTCCAATGGCAAAGGTGAATTCAACGCATGTCATCGTATGAGGTTCCGCAAAATCGCTACGTATGGCATCCGTCTTACGCACTTCTCCGCTAGGCTCGCCATATAACGCATATACGATGGCATCCAGAATAGATGTTTTTCCAGCCCCTGTAGGACCGGAAATAAGAAACATCGAATGACCTTCCAGTGCATTAAAATCCAATGATATCGTATCGCGATACGGACCGAAGGCCTGCATAGTCAATGATATAGGTTTCATTTAGTCCTCCTTCACAATACGATCCCACAAGACATTGATATAGGATGCTTCTCGCTCCGTCAACGGCTGTTGCCAGACAGACTCGGCGAATTGATTGAACAGCTCCCGCTCATTAAGCGATTTAAAAATAGGTTCCGATATTTCCGTCGTCGACATTGCAACTCGACCGACCAGCTCAATGGTCATACACTGATGATACACTTGCCGCAACTTTGCCATTCCATCCATTATCGGCATCGTATCGAGCAGGCGAGCCTGTACGTAATCATCACGATGTGCATTTTGAAAAGCTGTATTATTCAACAAATCTTCAAAATATCCTTCAAGAATCACCACATCCCTCTTCGCCTCAACAGGAATGGTATCAATCTCAACACGCCCTTTCCCATCCATCTCGACAATGGTGAAAGATTTTTTCTGCGCATGTTCATCAAAGGAATACTTTAAAGGAGATCCGCTATAACGAATATAGTCCGCCCCCATGCGTTGCGGCCCATGTAAATGACCAAGAGCCGTATAGTGAAAATCTTTAAATACAGCCGGATTAACTATCTCGCTGCCCCCAAGCGACAAGGTACGCTCTGAACCGCCTACCTCACCGCCCATCACAAAGACATGGCTAAGCGCGATAGAGCGCATACCTTTCGGGATCTGACTCTGCAGATGTTCGCTCCAGGCCTGATACATCGGGTCATAGCTATGAACATTAATAGCTGCTTCTACGGTAGACATACTTTCACCAAGTCCTAGACTAACCGCTATACGCCTCGGCTCGCTATAGGGCATAGGACAAATTGCCACCGCCCCATCGGAAGCCTCGAAAACATAGGGTTCCAACGAACGCTGCGGAGAACCCCAGATATGAATGCCGGAACGACCTAGCATCGACCGACCTACCTCGAGCCGTTCCGCCCCATCGTGATTTCCGCTGACCACAAATAAGGGAATCTTATAATCCATGGCGAGACGGGTAATGATAGAGTCCCATAGTTCAACAGCCTCCACAGGCGGTACCGCGCGATCGAATACGTCGCCCGCCAAAAGCACTCCGTCTATTTTTTCATCACGAAGGATATGAAAAAACTGATGTTCTAACACATGGGCCTGATCATCCGTTAAATATTGACCGTAAAAAATACGCCCCAAATGCCAATCCGCCGTATGTAACAAACGCATAACAAGCCGCCCTTCCCCAAACTAAGATAACAATCGATTCATTACCTTTATTATACAATGAACATCATCACAATACATATTTCTAGAAGCATCACATATACTCTATAGGTCCTATATATGGCCTGTAAACATTATATGTACTTCACATGTGCTTCTTAGACACTGTATCTTCTTTGTGTAACCCTTTCATCAAAACGTTAACCGCTACATATAAAACCGTAATTAGGCATTTTCAACAATGGAGCGAAGTATGCTGATTTCCCGCGCATATCCGTCCAATTCATTAGGCGTCTCCAAATAAAACGGCAAATTCGTCAACTTCGGATGAGTGACAATTCTTGCGATAGCATCGATGCCGATATGACCTTCTCCAATCTTTTCATGACGATCTTTATGAGCGCCACGAGGATTTTTAGAATCATTGAGATGAATCGCCTTTAAACGATCCAGGCCTACAAAACGGTCAAATTCATCAAGCACGCCGTCTAAATTATCTATAATATCATAGCCGCCTTCGTGAATATGACAGGTATCAACACAGACGCCCATATATTCTTTCAGTTTAACGCCATCGATAATGCGGGCAATTTCTTCAAAGCGGGAACCTACTTCGGTACCTTTTCCTGCCATCACTTCCAGAAGGACCGTGGTATTCATGCCGGGAAACAGCACTTCGTTTAAACAATCGACGATATATTTAATACCTTGATCTACGCCTTGTTTTACATGACTGCCCGGGTGAAAGTTATACATCTGTCCCGGCAGATATTCCATGCGCTCCAAATCCTCCATCATAGACTGTTTAGCAAAATTTCGTAGATCCTCCTTCGCCGCACACGGATTATATGTATATGGTGCATGTGCTAAGAGCGTACCGAAATTATGTTCCTTCATATATGCATCAAGAGCATTCATATCTTCAATATCTAATGCACGCATGCCGCCACCTCGAGGGTTGCGGGTAAAATATTGGAACGTATTGCCACCGATGCCGGTCGCTTCTTTCCCCATATGTAAATATCCTTTACTGATTGATAAATGACTACCTATAACGAACATAAAACACCTCTAATCTGAAAAGGTCTTAAAACCTTACAATCTACCAATAATACAACTAACTCAAATCTATAAACCAAAACGAATCGTCTCTGTATAAAACTATAAAACCCCTACCGTGAAGGCAGCCCTTCAACGACAGGGGTTATGTATTAATGACTTTCTTTTTTGGCACAGGCCGGGCAAACACCTTCAAAGGTAATGTGTTGACCTATGATTCGATAATCGCTGCCTTGATTAGCAATCTCCGAGATAGCTTTCAAATCGACGCCCATTAAATCCTCCACCTTGTTGCAACGAATACAACGGATGTGGCAATGGTCCTCCGTATCCCAATCGTAATGAGCCCGTTCATCACCGACCTCTAAAATTTTCACAAGACCGATTTTTTCAAAAATTTCCATTGTCTTGTATACAGTGGCTAAACTCATGCTTGGATGTTCCGGACGCAATGTATGATACAACATTTCTGCCGTCGGATGATCATGATGAGCACGCAAAGCATCATAAATCGCAATACGCTGTGGTGTTACCTTAAACCCCTGACTACGTAAAATCTGTGCGATATCCATAATAATCTACCTTTCTCCACTTGGAAATCTACAAGGTATTGGCCATTATCGGCCATTTACAAGAAATAATTATTCTCTATTATAGCAAAATTCTCACCTTTTAGCAAGATAAACAGTAGCAAGTATTAGGTAATAAAAAATGTGGATTGCCCAAAAGCAATCCACATCATATCAGTCTTTAAAGTACGGCTTAAAACCTTCCCCTAAATGGCGTTGTTTCTTCTCACCGCGTGGACGATCAAACTTTCGATCATCACGGCGACGGTCGCTTCTACGATCACCTTTGCGGTCATCACGACTGCGACGAGATCGGTCTCCATCTCGACGACGATCACCGTCACGACGGCGACGATCGCTGCGGCCGCGACTGCTATCACGGCGACGACGTACGCGCAACGGTTTTTCCTCCGTAATATTAACAGGGGTCGTATCCGGTTCCTTCGTCAATAATTTAAGAGCCGCCGCTAATAACGTTACGGAGTCAGTATCGTTCAACAACTCCTCGGCACTTGTTTTAAACGGCGCCAATGCTTCTAAATTATCCGTCATTTCAATTAGATTCTCAATTGCCAAGCGTTGTTGACCTTCAAGAACTTCACCCAATGAAGGAGCACGACGGCGTGCAATTTTACGTTTTGTTAAACGCTCGATAGCATGTAAATGCTCCATCTCACGAGGAATAACGAACGTGAAAGCTTGACCGGCCTTACCGGCACGACCTGTACGACCTACGCGGTGCGTATAACTTTCAGGGTCCTGAGGCATATCATAGTTATATACGTGAGACACGCCGGAAATATCAAGACCACGAGCCGCTACATCCGTAGCGACAAGAATATCGATAGTGCCTTCGCGGAATTGGCGAATTACGCTGTCCCGTTTTTGCTGAGACAAATCGCCATGGATGCCTTCCGCCATGTAACCGCGTTTCTTAAGACCTTCCGTCACTTCATCAACACGGCGTTTCGTACGCGTGAAAATGATAGCGAGGTCAGGCGTCTGAATATCAAACAGACGGCAAAGAACATCGAATTTTTGACGGTCTTGCACTTCGATATAATATTGTTCAATCAGGTCCATCGTCACTTGAGTCGGTTTCATGCGAATCAAGGTCGGCTCTGTTAAATACGTTTCAGCCAATTGTTGAATGGCTTTCGGCATCGTAGCAGAGAACAACAATGTCTGATGATCTTCCGGGATAGCCCCTAAAATTTTATTGATGTCATCAACAAAGCCCATGTTTAACATTTCATCGGCTTCGTCCAATACGACAACTTTCACATGGTCAAAGTGGATAGAACCGCGATCCATATGGTCCATCAATCGGCCCGGTGTGGCAACGATGATTTGAGGATTCTTTTTCAATGCACGGAACTGACGACCGATATCTTGACCGCCGTAAATAGGCAGTGCTGTGATATTCGTATACTGAGCCATTTTGTTAAGCTCTTCAGCTACTTGAATAGCTAATTCTCGTGTAGGGGATAAAATAACTACTTGAACGTGACACTCATTCCCATCTACGCGTTCCAATACAGGCAAGCCAAATGCTGCTGTCTTACCAGTACCTGTTTGAGCTTGACCGATCATGTCCTTACCGCTCATGGCTACCGGGATAGCTTCCTGTTGAATTGGCGTAGGCTCTTCAAAGCCCATATCGTTTAACGCTCTTAGAACAGGTTCGCTAATCATTAATTGTTCAAATTTTTCTAACATCTAAATGTGTTTCCTCCTATCGCGCACAAACTATGCGCATTTAAATAGTATAACATATTTCGATGGTGAGCGCTATAACAGTCATTCTGAATCTAAACTAAATATGATTTCTTCTCCCCCAGAAATATTCCATTAAAACAATTCCACCTGATACACATAGAAAAACAATGAAACAATGTATGATAAATTAATAGGAGTATACAAACATTCAACAAGAACAACCCATATAATTAATAGTAATTTAGAAATCCATTTCATTCTTATTTGATCAGCTATCATAAATATAGATAAATTGATAATTATTTTAATGATTATCGCAGAAATAATAACTATTAGCGTAAATTCTTCTCTATAATCTGTCAATTCATATAACGGATATAATACTTAAATTGCAATATGAAATTGAACAGTATCCAAATCTACAATTTTATTAACTTCTTCAAGAAAGACATCCAAAGGGGTTCTATAATTTAGAAGCTTGCGTGGCAAATTATTACACCATTGAAGTGTTCGTTGAATTGTTTCCTCCGAAACGGCTTTTATTGGCATTCCTTTCGGTATACATCTACGAAGTAAACCATTATGCCTTTCGTTCGATCCACGTTCCCAAGCAGAATAAGGTCGAGCAAAATAAATAGACAAAGTTTCATTTTCTAAATCAGATATCTCTGAAAACTCTAAACCGTTATCTGCAGTTATTGTTTTACATAAGCAGGCTAGATTAACATCTTTAAACGTATTTAACCATGCATGCAGTGTTTCTTTTACATCAGTAGCCCGTGCTGATGGACATCGTAAAGCCACATACAATCTGCTTTTACGCTCAAGTAAAGAGATTAAAACATGGTCTGTCTTATCTTTTATTCCACGGACGGTATCTAATTCCCAATGTCCGAATTCCTCGCGCGTTTCAATATTAGGATCACGAAGCTCTATGGATTTACCAAGTTCTCGCTTATGTTTTCTAGAAATAGATTTTCGTTGGGAACGCCGTACTACCAATGGTAAATCAATTGCTTTTATTCTCAATACACCTTTGTGAAGATAATTATATAAAGTTTTAGCACAAACCATTTCATTACGCACAAACAAACCCTTATGTTTAGCATATCCAACAGCAGCATCAAAGGACCAATGATCATTTAGAACTTTGCTTTCAATCCAATTTATAAAAGATTCTATAGCACCAACTCTCATGGTATTAAAGGAGCCCATACGTTGTCTTTCATAGGTTGCCTGTCCAGAATCAGCTAAATATACAAGTTGAGATTTACCTTGTCGAATTTGAATTACAGTACCGCGTTTTAATTCTGTATAAATAGTTGTTCTGGAACGGCCCAGTGCACGTGAAATTGCAGTAATACTGTCTCCTAGAACGATTCTCTTTTCTAAATAAAATCGTTCTTCGAAGTTTAAGTGTTTGTTTGTGCGTAATGTCGTGTTATGATTATTGTAGTCCATAGTGATTACCTCGGTTATATTTTGATTAGGCACCTAAATCATAACACAAGGTTCACTATGGATTTTTTATTTGTTCAATTTCATTCTACAATTAAGCAACGGATATAATAAATAACTCAATAGAACGTTAAGTATTATTAAGAGCCAAATATTTAGCCCCTTTAAAAATTTACATTTACTATAATAAAATACTCCAACAAAAAGAAAAAGCAAAACACTAAGTAATACGTCTATAACTAATAGATAATCTAACTGAATCATGATTTATACTGCCCTTTAATGATTTTTAATTTCTAAAAATCATTCCATAAGTGCCCACACAAAACAACATTATATTGATAAAATCTGAATTGATATATTTACTACTAAAAGAACATATTCTTTAATGCATAACCTAAACCAGCAATACCAAATAATATAGAAAAAATAGCAAAAAGGCCACGTTTTGATATGTACCTCCTTTACTGGACAACTAGTAAAGGGGGTATTTTCATGAGATATAGTTATGAATTTAAAAGAAAAGCAATTGAATTGTTTTACCAAGGTAAATGGCCGGAGACACCAATCGGAGTATTGACTCATACTTTTCATGAGCAAATAAGGAAATGGGCTAAACAAGAAAAGTTTAACGGACCAGAAATTAATGAGCATCGTACAGATAATAAGCGTTGGTCTCCAGAGAACAAATATGAGTTAGTATGCCAAGTATTATCTGGTAAATCTATACGTTCTGTATCTGTTATGGCTGAAATTAACACTGGCCAACTGTATCAATGGGTTCATAAATACAAAACTTTGGGATACAATGGTCTTATTAATAAACCTAAAGGGCGACCATCAAAGGATTCCAAAATGAAAGCAACTAAGACCATCTTACCTCGAAAACTCAAAGAGAGTGAATATGAGGAGCTAATTCGCTTACGAGCTGAAAATGCTTACATTAAAGCTGAAAATGAAGTCATAAAAAAAGAGATTGCCTTGAGAGAAGAAAAAGAGGCTGCGCGACTCAAGGCGAAAAAGCAGCGATTATCAAAACGCTCCGCCAGCAAGGCTATCAACTAAAGTATCTTCTGAAAGCTATGCCAATGTCCAAATCTACCTATTATTTTGAACTCTCTAAAGTAGATCTTGTAGATAGAAGAAATACACAAGTAAAAAACGAAATTCAAAAGATTTTTACAGAACATAAAGGCCGGTATGGTGTACGCCGTGTATACCAAGAGCTTCTTAACCGAGGTTTTATAGTCAATCATAAACGAGTACAAAGACTTATGCATATCATGGGACTTGCTGGAAAACGGCCAAAGAAGAAGTATCACTCTTATAAGGGACAAGTAGGTAAAGTGGCAGAAAATATTATTAATAGAGATTTTAGTACAACCGCACCATTACAAAAGTGGACTACTGATGTATCTCAATTTAACTTCTCTTGGGGAAAATGTTATTTGTCACCTATTTTAGATATGAATACGAATGAGATTGTTGCTTATGACTTAGCATTAAGACCTAACTTAGAGCAAGTTTCTCGTATGTTAGATAAAGTCTTTAAGAAGTTTACCAATCTTTCGGGATTAATCTTCCACTCTGATCAAGGCTGGCAATACCAACATAAGTACTTTAGGAAAACACTCAAAGAACATGGTATTATTCAATCTATGTCTCGAAAAGGAAATTGTTATGATAACTCTGTGATGGAAACCTTTTTTGGTAGATTGAAAACGGAAATATATTATGGTTTTGAAAGGGAATATTCATCATTTAATGCTTTTGCAGCAGCGATAGAAGAATACATTAACTATTACAATAACAAAAGGATTCAAGCAAAAACAAAATGGATGCCCCCTGTAAAATACAGGAAAGCATCCATGTGTTTAGGCTAGTAAATAATATGTGTCCAGGAAAATGGGTACATATCATTCGAGGTGCCTCTTTATTATAGTTTATTGGAGAGATTTATATTTTATTAATCTAAGTCGTAGAACCCAGATGGTTTATCGCTCAAGTTTACGATGATGTTTTTCATTTGAGTGTAGTGCTCAAGGATAACCTTGTGAGTTTCACGTCCGATACCGGATTGTTTGTAACCGCCGAACGGAGCACCTGCAGGGATAGAGTTATATGTATTTACCCACATACGTCCTGTTTCGATACCGCGAGCTACGCGGATAGCACGGTTGATGTTTTGAGTGAATACACCACCGCCAAGGCCGTATAAGCTGTCATTTGCTTGTTCAATCACTTCTTCTTCGCTGTGGAATTTGATGACAACAGCTACAGGACCGAAGATTTCTTCGCGAGCTACACGCATATCATTTGTAGCATCTGCGATAAGTGTAGGTCTTATGAAGCAACCTTTACCAAGTTCACCATCAGTAACACGCACACCGCCGGCTACAACACGAGCACCTTCTTCTTTTGCAAGGTCTACATAGCTAAGTACTTTATTAACTTGATCTTCGTAGATTAAGGAACCAAGTTGAGTAGATGGATCCCAAGGCAAACCGACTTTCACCTTATCAAATAGTGCAGCTAGTTCAGCTACGAATTTATCGTAAATTGTATCTTGTACGAAGATACGGGAACCTGCACAGCATACTTGACCTTGGTTGAAAAGGATGCCGAGCATTGCCCCATCAAGAGCTTGTTTCCAGTTCGCATCTTCAAAGAAGATATTCGCAGATTTACCACCTAATTCCAATGTGACAGGAATCAAGCGTTCAGATGCTGCTTTATATACATCAAGGCCTACTTCTGTAGAGCCTGTGAAAGCAAGTTTACTGAAACCTGGATGATCAAGAATATATTGACCGGATTTAGAACCTTTACCAGTGATGATGTTTACAACACCTGGCGGCAAGATTTCTTTCAAAATGTCCCCTAGTTCCAAAAGGCTGAGGGATGTATGGCTAGAAGGTTTGATAACAACTGTACATCCCGCTGCAAGAGCCGGTGCCAATTTCCAAGCGGCCATCAGGAATGGGAAGTTCCAAGGCACAACCTGACCTACAACGCCAATCGGTTCGCGAACGATAAGGCTCAATGTATTTTCATCAAATACTTGTGCAGAACCTTCTTCGGAGCGAAGTACGCCTGCGAAATAACGGAAATGGTCAGCCCCAAGTGGAATATCCACGTTCAATGTTTCACGGATAGGTTTACCGTTGTCGTATGTTTCAACTTGTGCCAAATGTTCTTTATGCGCATCAATAGCATCCGCAATTTTTAACAAATAATCAGCACGTTCTACTTGAGATACTTTTTTCCACGTTTTGAAAGCTTCTGTTGCAGCCTCTACAGCTTTATCAACATCATCATTCGTCGCCTCTGCACAGATAGCGAGTTGTTCGCCATTAGCAGGGTTATATACATTAAATTCAGCACCGTCAGATGCCTTTACCCATTCATTATTAATTAAAAGTCCATATCTTTCTTTAAGGTTTAAGCTCATTGCATTACCTCCTCTTTAGGAATATGATTTAGGGAATTTCCTCTCTGTGATTTCATCATACTCCTTATATCTAAAATTTTCAATTAGATATACTGTTTTCGATATATCTGTTCTGCATTAACATGCATAATTTTTAGCTATATAGAGAAACCGCACCCTCTAAAAGCATAGAGAGTGCGGTTTTTGGTATAATGACTTTTAGTCAAGAATGGCTATCATTTAAAATCTATTAATGTAGATTAACTGGACTTCTATTAAATTATAAATTACAACGATCCCCATTATTACGAGAGCCATAATTGCGATTATTATTTTGACGTCCGCCATTATTACGGTTGTTATTTCGGTTATCATTATTTCGACGCTGACCATTGTTATTTCTATTACGGTTATTATCGTTATTCTTCGACTTTTCCGGTTGCAATGCTTTTACAGACAGACCGATGCGATTGCGTTTTGCATCAACAGAAATAATTTGCGCCTCGATGATATCACCTACGGCCAGTACATCCGATGGATGTTGGCGGCTGTTACACAGTTCACTACGATGCAGTAAACCGTTTGTTTTAAGTCCGAAATCTATGAAAGCACCGAAGTCCACAACATTGTGCACCGTACCTTTTACAACGGTGCCTACCTTAATATCTTCAAGGCTCACCACATGTTTACGGGTAAGCGGTACCGGCAAATCTTCACGCGGATCGCGCCCCGGTTTTGCGAGCGCGCCAAGTATATCTCGTACAGTCGGTACCCCTGCATCAAGTTTTTTCGCTAACCGCTCCGCATCAACCAACGGAAGTTTCACTTGCAATGCTTCCAGTTGTGATTTATCCTGAATATCTTTCAGCGTAAAGCCCAATTCACCGATAATACGTTCCGCCAAGTCGTAAGACTCTGGGTGAACAGATGTATTATCTAGCGGATTTTTACCGTGTTGTAAGCGGAGGAAACCCGCACATTGAGTAAATGCTGCAGGGCCTAAACGAGGTACCTTCAACAATTCCTTACGGCTTTTAAATACGCCGTTCTCCTGCCGGTATGCAACAATATTTTTAGCCACCGCACTAGAAATACCCGCAACATGCTGCAAAATCGCAGGTGATGCCGTATTGAGTTCGACCCCGACGTGGTTTACCACGGTTTCCACAACTTGATCCAATGTATGGGTCAGTTGCTTCTGATTTACATCATGTTGGTATTGACCGACGCCGATCGATTTCGGATCGATTTTAACGGACTCCGCCAACGGGTCTTGCACACGACGTGCAATAGATACGGCACCGCGAATGGTAACGTCTAAATCCGGTAGTTCATCGATTGCCAATTTCGATGCGGAATACACGGATGCCCCCGCTTCATTGGTGATGATATAGTGACAATCCAGTTTTTCCTCTTCAATCATGGTAGATGCAAATTGTTCCGTCTCATACGACGCCGTGCCGTTCCCGATAGACAAGAGCGTTACGTTGAACTTGCGAATCTTATCCGCTAAGACTTTTTGCGCTTCTTTACGAAGTTTTTCACTGTTCGTTAAGTAATAAGCACCATAGTCCAGCACATTACCCTGTTGGTCAATGATTGCCATCTTGCAACCCGTGCGGTATCCCGGATCAAGCCCCATGATAACATGTCCAGCCAATGGCGGTTGTAACAATAGATTTTTAAGATTCACGCCGAATATCTTGATAGCTTGTTCATCGGCACGCTCCGTCAATTCATTGCGTATATCCCGTTCCAATGCCGGGAAAATAAGACGTTTATAGGCATCCGCTATGGCAGCCCTCTTATATTCACTGAATATGGAGTTCGGATTTTTCTCAAGCTTTTGCACCATATAGGCTACATAGGTATCACCCGGTACGGTGAGCGCCAATTTCAAAGCACCTAATTTTTCACCGCGATTTACCGCCAGAATACGATGGGACGGCATTTGGCGTACAGGCTCGGCATAGTCCGCATACTGCAGAAATTGCTGCTGTACGTCCTCTTCACCGCTCAATTCAGCTTGAATAAAGCCTTCATTCCACATCTTTTTACGCAGATACGCACGAAATTCCGCACTGTCGCTGACGATTTCCGCTACGATATCCGATGCGCCTTGAAGGGCATCTTCCGCGGTCGGCACCTCTTCCGTAATATAATCTGCAGCAATTGCAAGTGGGTCCCCGCTCGTTTCCATATCATCGAGCATCATCATAGCCAACGGCTCAAGGCCACGTTCTCGTGCAATCATGGCGCGAGTCCGTTTCTTTGGACGATACGGCAGGTACAAATCCTCTAACTCTTGTAATTTCGTAGCCGACTCCAAGGCTTTCATCAATTCATCAGTCATCTTCTCTTGATCCGTAACGGATGTGATGATTTCCTGACGGCGTGTTTCAAGATTACGCAAATACTTTATGCGCTCCTCGATCGTGCGCAGCTGCTCATCCTGCAGCTCTCCCGTCACCTCTTTACGATACCGCGCGATAAACGGCACCGTATTTCCTTCATCCAACAACTCCACAGCCGCCTGTACCTGCTTCGGCTTAACATTTAATTCACTGCCGATGATGGCAAACATTCTTTCACTCATTTAGATGCCTTTCTACGATACGTTACAAAACGATGAGGATATTGATTTTTCTCATCTACGATGCCATCCGTAACGGATTCAACAAGGAAATCGTCCTTTGAAAATTCCGGGAAGAATGCATCCCCGTCAAAGTCGTGATCAACCTCGGTGATGTACATAATATCTACATATGGCAAAAACGCTTCATACACCTGGGCGCCGCCGATGATATAAGCCGCCTCAAGGGTCTTCGATTCCTCCACGACCACTTCGACACTATGGAATATACGGACGCCTTCCGGCGCATCGAAACCTTTATCGCGAGTAATGACCCAATGCTCCCGATTTGGCAATAAAAACGGTAAGCTTTCAAAGGTCTTACGTCCCATGATAATGACATGCCCCGTCGTTTTTCCCTTAAAAAATTTCAAATCATTCGGCAGATGCCAAATCAGTGAATTATCCTTGCCGATAACACGATTACGCGCTACGGCCACGATTAATGCTAACATAGTATTCCTCTTATACCGCCACAGTCATAGATAACTTACCTAAATGCTCATATCCTTCGAGTGAGATATCTTCCGGTGTGAAAGCATAGAAATCCTTCACTTCCGGATTGATGATAATCTTAGGTGCAGGTAATGCCTGTTCTCGACGAGCCAGCTGCTCACGCAACGCATCCACGTGGTTTTCGTAAACATGAGCATTATTGATAACATGAGTAAATTTTCCCGGTTTAAGTCCCGTCACCTGCGCAATCATACACACAAGCGCCGCATATTGTGCCGTATTGAAAGGGACACCAAGGCCCATATCACCGCTCCGTTGAATGAGCATACAGTTCAAATAACCACTTCCTACATCCCACAATGTTTCATACGCACAAGGCTGAAGCGCCATATCCGGCAGATCTTCGATATTCCAGAGCGTAACGATCATACGACGGCTGTCTGGATCCTCTTTAATCGTTTTAATGAGGTTATCCAGCTGCCTATATTTGGCGATTTGATACCCATACGCCTTTCCGATAGTGCCATCTTCGCGCATCCATTCGTCCCAAACGCGAACATTCATTTCCTGTAATTTACGTACATCATTGGACTGCATTTGCCAAATCCACAACAATTCTTTTACAGCCGTTTTGAAAGCGACGAATTTCGTCGTTAAAATCGGAAATTCCTCCTGCAAATCAAACTGCATAATCTGATGCGGTAATTTGTAAGTCGCCACGCCGGTACGATTCTGACCGTAAGTTCCATTATTCAAAATATTTTCAATAATACCGAGGTATTGTGTATCTGCTAAACTCATAAATCCCCCTTATATTCAGAAATAGCCTGCAAAAATGAAAGGCCGTATTTTTTTAGCTTCGCTTCCCCTACACCTTTTACATTGGCGAACTCACCCAATGTAGTCGGTCTTAAATTAGCTAAATCGATGAGCACCGTATCGGGAAAAATAAGATACGGTCTGAGATTCGCCTCTTCAGACAACCGTTTGCGATGCTGCCGTAAATGCTCAAAGAGACCACCCGCGGCACTTCGTGTACCCGCTCCCGTACGCGCAGAAACTTTGCTGCGGCGAGATGGCACGGATACATGTTGTCTGATTTCCTCCACCTCTTTACGCCCCTCCAAAACCTCTTCAGCACCGGCCGTCAATGACAGAACCGGATATTTTCCACCGGAACTGTGCAGATAACCGGATGCTACAAATTGCTGGATAAGGCCTTTTAGAGATTTTTCATCCACATCGCTGAGAGCGCCGAACACCGGCAGCGCATCATGACCGGCACGTGTAATCCGCTCCGTCCGTTCACCTCTGACAATGGCGACAATCATCGTCGCCCCGTAGCGTTCGTCCGTTCCCATGATAGCACGGAAAACGGCCTTCGCCTCTCGCGTCACGTTGACACGCTCATTATCCCCCTTACAGGAACTGCAGTTATCACAAGATGTCCAGACCGTGCTTTCACCAAAATAGTTAAGCATATATTTACGCAGACAGGAACTACAGAAACAATAATCGATCATGGCCTGCAACTTACGCATCTCTATCTCTTGCCGACTCGGGGACTCAATGGACTGCTCAATCAGATATTTATGCACCTGCACGTCTTGGCCGCTGTAGAGGAGAATGCATTCCGCCGGTGCGCCGTCACGGCCAGCACGACCCGCCTCTTGATAGTAGGACTCCATATTGCGCGGCATCTGATAATGCAATACATAGCGCACATTACTCTTATCGATACCCATGCCGAAAGCGTTAGTCGCCACCATAACCTGCAACGTATCATCTGCATACGCATTTTGCATTTTATGACGCATCTCATCGGACAAGCCGCCGTGATAATAGCCGGTCTTGATGCCGGCACGGGTCAAATTATCATAAACACGTTCCACATCCTTACGGGTGGAACAATAAATAATGCCGTTTTCATTCATGTGCTGACGCACATAATGCACCACATAGTCCATCCGCTTCGGAGTGCGAATAACAGAAAATGACAAGTTCGGCCTGTCAAATCCCGTTACATACACATTTGCATCCTGCAATCCCAACAACTGCTTAATATCATTTTCTACGGACTTTGTCGCCGTCGCCGTGAAAGCACCGATAACAGGTCGTTTCGGCAACGAACGCAACCATTCACCGATGAGTCGATATGACGGTCTGAAATCATGACCCCACTCGGAGATACAATGAGCCTCATCCACGATAACCTGTGCAATCGGTAACGCCCGTAAGACATTACAGAAAAAATTGGACCCCAATCGCTCCGGTGCGATATACAACAATTTAATCTTACCGCTACGCACCTCATACATGGTCTTATTGAACTCGGCCTGCGTCAGAGTACTGTTGATGAGAGCCGCCGGAATATTCTGCACCACCAGGCCGTCCACCTGGTCTTTCATAAGTGAAATAAGCGGTGAAAACACAATGGTCAGCCCCGATTTACAAAGGGCCGGTATCTGAAAGCAAATAGATTTCCCTGCACCTGTCGGCATGATACCGATGACGTCCTCATCGCGTAAGAGAGAGGCTACCGGTGCCTCCTGAGCCGGACGGAAAGAGGTATACCCGAAATATGTTTCCAACATACGCAATGCCTGTTGATTAGATGTCATTTCGCTCATCGGCCCCCTTTCACCGCTATTTACATTACATTGTTAGAACGAGAATAATTCAATATACCGTTATATTAAATCATCTCATTGTATTATTTTAGCATATTACAAGTAATTCTTTCAGCATATCCGGATAATTATCTTCCCTAAAATATTCTATCCAAATGCAAGGCAACCCGCCCGCATCGATTGAATACTTTCACAGTCATAGAAGCCAAAAACGTTGCGGCAATGTGCATTTTATCCACTGTAAAAGCCCATTATATGGTACAATAAGAATTACGTATTAATACTATAGAATACAAAACACCTAAGGAGGTCTTATATAGGCATGACACAGGACAATTTAATGATCATAATCGCCTTTGCCTTGTATTTAGGACTCATGATGTATATCGGGGTCTATTATTATCGCAAATCGAACAGCATCGGGGATTACATTCTCGGAGGACGTCAGTTAGGACCATGGATTACCGCCCTCAGCGCAGAGGCATCGGATATGAGCGGATGGATGCTCATGGGTGTGCCTGGATTGGCATATACGACGGGGATTTCCGGTGTATGGATTGCCGTAGGGCTCACCTTAGGAACCTGGGCGAACTGGAAATTCGTATCGAGACGGCTGCGCAATCACACCGAAGTGGCCAGCGACAGTTTAACCTTGCCGGATTATCTGAAGAACCGCTTTCACGATCAATCTCATTCGGTAGCGGTCATTTCCGCACTATTCATCCTGATTTTCTTCTTGATTTATACATCATCCGGCTTTGTTGCAGGCGGCAAGTTATTCAATACGATCTTCGGATTGGACTACACCACGTCTCTATTTATTACCGCAGGCATCGTCGTATTCTATACATTCCTCGGCGGATTTCTCGCCGTATCCTGGACGGACTGCATTCAGGGAGCATTGATGTTCTTCGCCATTCTCGCCGTGCCGATTACAGCGGCTATGTATCTTGGCGGTCCGATAGAAACATTCCAGCTCATCCAACACGAATTTCCTCAAGGATTGAGCCTGTTCGGAGATACAACGGATTTATTCGCTTGGGTAATCGGTCTGATTTCCGCTCTCGGTTGGGGCCTTGGATACTTTGGGCAACCTCACATCTTGGTTCGCTTCATGGCCATCTCCGACGCACGTGAACTTAAAAAATCTACGAACATCGCCATGGTATGGGTTATATTGTCCCTCTTGGCGGCGATTTCTGTAGGTCTCATCGGCCATGTATATCTGCTGCCTGATAAATTAGTCGGTACCGATGCGGAAACGATTTTCCTCATCATGACGGAACGCTTATTTACACCATTTATAGCAGGCCTCATCTGGTCCGCCGTTCTCGCTGCCATCATGAGTACCGCCTCTGCGCAACTCTTGGTAACCGCTTCGGCTATCGCTAACGACTTTTATGCCAACCTCATTCATCCGAAAGCATCGGATAAAGAGCTCGTTCTCGTAAGTCGTGCAATCGTACTCATCGTGGCACTCATCGCCATCTATATGGCGATGGATCCGAACAGCTACATCTTGACGATGGTAGCCTATGCATGGGCAGGCTTCGGAGCCGCCTTCGGTCCTGCCATTCTGTTCTCCTTATTCTGGAAGCGCATGACTCGTCACGGCTGTCTTGCAGGCATCATCGTAGGCGGTCTGACGGTTCTCATATGGAAACAATTTGAGCCCTTCGGTCTTTACGAAATCGTACCGGGTTTCATCTTCTCCTCCATCGCCATCTATGTGGTAAGCTTGATGGGAAAATTACCGCCGAGACCTGTTTTAAAGGATTACAAAGAAGCTGAAAAAATGCATGTCCTATAATTCAAAATAACAGATATATTTCGCCTATAAAATACGCTATATAACAAAAGAGATAGTTGATTCTCCGAATTGAATCTCCCTTATCAGATTATAAATCTGACATCGGAAATTCAGTTCATCATGAATCAACTATCTCTTTTTATTTTATACAGTTTTCTATAACCGAATCATCAGCATCATATAGCCGACAATCGGTGTCTACACAACACAACTTAACACAATACATATACATATACATATACATATACATATACATATACATATTCATATTCATTTATATATTCAGATACATATTCATGGTAATGCAAATGGTGCCGTTACAATGTATGTCATTCTACGAATATTGATTAAGCCCTTCCTGAATGGCCTGCTTTATCTCGATTACCAACGACTTTGGTGTAAGCACCTTCACACTTTGCATGTATTGAAGCGCCCAATACTTAAACGCCTCGCGATTAACCTGCACATGACATACAACCTTTGATTTCGTCACTTTCGTGAAATTAACATTCCCGTCAAACCAGTCCAAAATCTGATTGACAATGTCTCGCTTTGCCTGGAAGCTGACTGAAATCGATGCTCCACCGAACATATAAATGTGCTCTTTCATATATTGAGACACATTAAATACGCGTAAATGTTCGAATCCTTTAATTTGACGTAACAGTTTCCGATTCATAGGCAAAATCTTAACCTGACAGATACGATCCATACGCAATGTAGCCATGTCATCATGATTATCATGATTGCCAACAAGATAGTATTGACCGCGGTTCATAACCAGTTGAAAAGGATTGAACACATACTTTTTCGGCTTACCGTCCGAATCGAGATTTACATGTAATTTCTTATCCACATCAGGCTGGCAGTAAGATAATGAAATTTTTCTCCCTGTTTGTATCGCCGTTTCTATGAGGTCAATATTAAGGAAAAGCTCCTGTCGTTTAGGCAGATACCCTGTCGGACTTTCAATATTATTACCATGAGAAATAAAATGCGGACTGCCTAATTTCAATACGCGTTCAATCAGGTCCTTCCTCTGTGCCGCCGAAATATGACGCGATGCCAAAAGACCATCTACCAACAAACGCAATTCCGAATCCTCAAAAGGATGAATCATATAAAAATCGGTTCGTCTGACAGTACCGTCCGTCCCCATTGCAGACTCTTCACATTCGATACCGAAATCACCGGCTTCATAAAGATCATTTAGGTGACGGCCTAATGTTTTCCGATCCACAGATACTTCATACTTCGCGATCAGTTTATTGCGTATCTCCTCCTGAGACAACGTATGATTAGCATCTGTTTCACTTCGCAGGATTTCCAGTATATATACCAGAATAGCCTTTTTAGATGCCATAAAGACTCCTTTTACAAATATACAATTTATTGTATCATCCTCAACACGCGGATGATGTACACAAAAATACCCATACATAGTATACCATACGCTTCATGATTAATTCATCTATTTTTCATGAACTTTATCGATTGATTTATATTAATTTGTCATTCTTTAATACCTAAATGTAATAATGATTTAAGCCCCGGGCAATACAAAACCCGCTATAGCGATAATTAACAGTTCATGCAACTATCGCTACAGCGGGTTATTCCCTATAACTAAGTCCTTATACAATTTATCAGGAAATGGATTCAGGCTGCTTATTTCTAACGTAACCTAACTGTTCCATACGCTTTGTCAGTTCCGTATAAAAGGCCTCAGCCATGGCGGTCTGATTTTTCCCCGACTGCGCCTTATCCGCACTAAAGAGAGCATCCTTAATTTGACGAATTACGGTAGACCTGGACTTCGGGCGACTCAACAGTTCCATAAAGAGCAAGTCCTCCGAAGAAATGTCCCCGATGGCATCATTAAACAGATTCGCCCCATATACATACTCATGGCCGCCGTCCACAACGGCTTTCACAAATTGCGTAAAGCGTTCCGGTATGTATGAAAGTCCATCCATAAACTCCTGTTTCTGCGGGAAGGTTTTGTAGAACCGGATACCTCCGCGTACCATGTGCTCTACAATGGCCTTATACAATGCACATACTTCATCCTCCAATGTAGTATCATCATCGTGAACAGCATCATGTGCAGCTTTTAAAACGGCAAGCGCCTCGATCATAGTAAAGATTCCGCCGTCCTTTATGAGGGCCTGGAATGTATCGCGCACAATGTCATTATCAAACATCGCCAACGCCTCTTCATCAAAAAGGATCTGGAATGTAAATCCATTAACAATAGTCCGCACAGGTAAACTATTAACCTTCAACGGATTGGACACATCATAGTTAAGATTCTTAACTGCCTCAGCCTTACAGAGAATGGACTTACGGAATGTGGTATCCAAAATAAAATCCAGATACTGTTCCTGTGCCACATGATTTTTCGGCGCCAATTTCTCCAGCTGTTCCGCCATACTTTCATCATAAGTACGAACCATGGACAGCGTCAAATCAGCATCACATACATAGGCGAGATTATGACGTTCCAGGTGGTCATAGAATTGGTAAAAATAACACGGATCGTTATGCGGTTCCAAATGGTCATGACCAACATAATAGTCGTCCTTTTGCATAACGGACTTTAGAGCACCAAGAAACTTGATATTCCGCTCCGTTAAGTTTTCATAATTAAGGATTTGAGAACCCACAAAACTACCGATCGTTTTACCGTGCTTCACCTTCTTCTTATGAGTCAGCTGAGCCTGGTCGCGATTTGCAAACAACATCAACTGACGAACCTCGTCCATCGTATGCCATCCCGGATAAGCATTGTAAGATACATAAGCAAGACCGTTATCTGCTAAATGATCTTCGATAATCTCCAGAATCTTGTCCTTCATCTCGTCATCAACCCATGAATAGAGGCCATGCGCAATGATATAGTCAAAAGTACCCATAGATTTATCAAAATTCACGATATCCCCTTGAACCAATGACACATTATCAAGTCCTGCATCAGCTATGATCTTATTCCCCTTCTCCACCTGATCCTGTGAAAGCTCAACGCCTATAAAGGTCGCCTCAGGATTATGTAATGCTTGTGAAATAATATTTCCACCGTATGTAGCCCCCAGCTCCAATACGCGAGCAGTTTTTGCCGCAGGCACAGTAAGTCCAACCAAGGTGCCGTAAGCCTCTAAATAGGCCGGTGTCGTAAATGGAAACGGATATGATTTATACCCCAGTTCCTTATAGATTGTTTGTTGTGTATCGGTCTTCACCTTCGCTGTATTCTTTGACATACCGCACCTCTATCTAATCATCATTATCATCAAATGTATCATCATATATGATTCTTATAAATATCATTTCAATTTATAATCAATCTGTTCTCATTATACCAAATCGCTTGTGTAATACCTATGAGTAAAGATGGTAAATATCCATAAAAAAGAGGCACCCTCGAAAGGGTGCCTCATATAGGTTACGTCGTTAATAATAAATTATTTTACGTCGTCAAAACCTTTTTGTAAGCGAACATAACTCAAGCGACGTTCTTTAGCGTCTTGTTCAGTTTTAGCGAACAATTCTTCTGCCACATCAGGAGCCGCTTTAGCCAAGGAAGCGTAACGTACTTCACCTTTAAGGAAGTCTTGGAAGCTTTCAGTCGGTTCTTTGGAATCCAAGGAGAATGGATTTTTACCGTCTTCTTTAAGTAGAGGGTTGTATCTGTAAAGATCCCAGTAACCAGCTGCAACAGCTTTGCGTTGTTCTTCCTGAGCTTTACCCATACCAGCTTTGATACCATGGTTGATACATGGGCTGTAAGCGATGATTAGGGATGGACCTGGATAAGCTTCTGCTTCCGCCAATGCTTTCATCAATTGGTTTTTGTCAGCGCCCATAGCTACTTGTGCTACGTATACATAACCGTAGGACATAGCCATCATACCGAGATCTTTCTTCTTAGTACGTTTACCGGAAGCAGCGAATTGAGCTACTGCAGCAACGTGAGTGGATTTAGAAGCTTGACCGCCAGTATTGGAGTAAACTTCTGTATCGAATACGAAGATGTTGATGTCTTCGCCGGAAGCTAATACATGGTCAACACCGCCGAAGCCGATATCGTAAGCCCAGCCGTCACCACCGAAGATCCAGTGAGAACGTTTAACCAAGAATTGTTTCTTTTCAAGAAGTTCTTTAAGTTCAGGAGTTGTAGCACCTTCAGCTTCGATTGCCGCTACCAAACGAGCGGAACGTTCACGGCTGGAAGCGCCAAGGTTAGCAAATTCTAACCATTGTTCCAAAGCTTCTTTCAATTCGCCTGTTGCAGTTTCAGCTGCTTTTGCAGCTACTTCCGCCAACTGTTCACGAATCTTTTTAACACCGATGTACATACCGTAACCGAACTCAGCATTGTCTTCGAACAAGGAGTTTGCCCAGGAAGGACCTTGACCAAGTTGGTTAGTAGTGTATGGAGATGCAGGCATGGAAGCACCCCAGATGGAGGAACAGCCGGTAGCATTCGCAATCATCATACGGTCGCCGAACAATTGAGTAATCAATTTAGCGTAAGGAGTTTCACCGCAACCTGCGCAAGCGCCAGAGAATTCGAACAATGGTTGTTCAAATTGGGAGCCTTTAACAGTATCCTTCTTCATAGGATTTTCTTTTACAGGAAGGTTTACACCGTAATTCCAAGCTTCAGCTTGTTCGATTTCGGAATCGATGGAAGTCATTACGATAGCTTTGCCTTTTGGTGCAGGACAGATATCAACGCAGTTACCGCAACCCAAGCAATCTAATGGGGATACGGCGATACGGAATTGAAGGTCTTTAGCACCAAGTGCAGGGATTGTATCGAAATGTTCAGGAGCCGCTGCCACTTCTGCTTCAGTTGCCAAGATTGGACGAATTGTAGCATGTGGACATACGAAAGAACATTGGTTACATTGGATACAGTTTTCAGGTAACCATTTTGGAACGAACAATGCAGGACCGCGTTTTTCGTATTTAGCAGTACCGGCAGGTAATGTACCGTCTTCGTAACCAGCGAATGTGGATACAGGAAGATCATAACCGGCTTGTGCATTGATTGGTTGTGCAATGTTTTTAACGAAAGATGGGCAAGATTCGCAACCAGGTTTAACTTTTTCATGACCTTCGTCAACAGCATTTTTCCAGTCTGCAGGAACATCTACTTTCACCAAAGCGCCGACGCCTTGATCGATAGCGGCATTGTTCATGTCGACGATGTTCTGACCTTTTTTACCATAGGAAGTTACTACGGATTCTTTAAGGTATTTAACAGCGTCATCTACAGGGATAATTTCAGTCAATTTGAAGAAAGCAGCTTGTGTTACCATGTTGATACGACCGCCCAAACCGATTTCAGAAGCGATTTTCGCAGCATTGATGATGTAGAAGTTCAATTCTTTCTCAGCAATTTCGCGACGCAATTTAGCAGGCAAATGTTCAGTCAATTCTTCCGGAGACCAAGTACAGTTCAATAGGAACGTACCGCCTTTTTTGATGCCACGGATTAGATCGTATTCATGTACATAAGATTGACGGTGACACGCTACGAAATGTGGTTCAGTTACCAAGTATGGTTGGTTAATCGGGTTTTTACCAAAACGAAGGTGAGACATTGTTACGCCACCGGATTTTTTGGAGTCGTAATCGAAGTATGCTTGAGCATACATGTCAGTGTGGTCACCGATGATTTTAATAGCGGATTTGTTCGCACCTACAGTACCGTCAGAACCGAAGCCCCAGAATTTACATTCAGTTAAACCTTCAGTGTGAACGTCTACGTCTTTAGCGCGTTCCAAGGACAAGAATGTCACATCGTCATTGATGCCCAATGTGAAGAATTTCTTACCGTTTTTATCTGCCAAGTTATCGAATACAGCAACGATGTCTGCAGGGATAACGTCTTTGGAGCTCAAACCATAACGACCGGCGATAACTTTGATGTTACGGCCGCCGTCAACTACAGCCGCCTGTACGTCCAAGAACAATGGTTCAGCCAATGCGCCAGGTTCTTTAGTACGATCAAGAACCGCAATGCGTTCAACAGTTTTAGGAAGTACTTTCAACAAACGATCTGTTGCGAATGGACGGAACAAGTGAACGTTGATGAAACCGACTTTACGGCCCAATTTGTTGAGGTATTCAACAGTGGATTCTACTACTTGAGCGGAAGAACCCATCGTTACAACAACATCAGTCGCATCAGGAGCACCTACATAGTTGAACAATTGATAATCAGTACCAGCCAACTTGTTGATTTCGTTCATGTAATGTTCTACAACGTCAGGAACGTTCAAGTAGAATTTGTTAGCTGCTTCGCGATGTTGGAAGTATACGTCAGGGTTTTCTGCAGTACCACGAGTTACAGGCGCATCAGGATTCAAAGCATTTTTACGGAATGCTTTTACAGCGTCCATGTCAACCAATGGTTTCAAATCTTCATAATCCCAGATCTGAATTTTTTGAATTTCATGGGATGTACGGAAACCGTCGAAGAAGTTGATGAAAGGTACACGAGTTTTAATAGCAGTCAAATGAGCAACTGCAGACAAGTCCATTACTTCTTGTACGGAGGATTCAGCAAGCATAGCGCAGCCAGCTGCACGAGCAGCCATTACGTCCTGATGGTCACCGAAGATAGCCAATGCATGTGCAGCCAAAGCACGAGCAGCTACCTGGAATACACCTGGAAGTAATTCACCTGCAACTTTATATAAGTTAGGAAGCATCAATAACAAACCTTGAGAAGATGTAAAAGTTGTTGTTAATGCGCCAGCTTGCAAGGAACCGTGGAATGCGGCAGCAGCACCCGCTTCAGATTGCATTTCTACAACTTGAACAGTGTTGCCGAAGATGTTTTTACGACCAGTTGCAGCCCATTCGTCAACGTGTTCCGGCATTGGAGAAGATGGAGTGATTGGATAAATCGCCGCTACTTCTGTAAAACCGTAAGAAACGTGAGCAGCCGCTTGGTTGCCGTCCATAGTTTTAAATTTACGACTCATGTGATTATTGCCTCCTTAAGCATTTAGCAAAAATAGAACACTTGCTTAATCTATCATTATGAATAGGAATAACAACCATTACAAACTTGCGTACATGAAAAAATAATGCAATAATATATATGTTATATATAATATGGCATTATGTGCGTGTGCATACTGTATTGTAATGGGCACAACCATAATTCCTAATATCATAACTTGATATAGCCCTATAAATTCATTATAACGTGAGGGCCCTATCAAAGCAATACATACAGTGACTGTCGCTTTGCCAATATCGCTATCCATGCTTTACATAAAGTAATAGCTAATTGCATTTCAGTAATAACTATTCTCAGTTAGTCAAGTCACTTCCTATAGCTATGTTTTCTAATTAGGGGGTTAATTATGGATTTTCATCATTTGAAATACTTCGTAGAAGTAGCTGATCAAAAAAGCTTCAGTAAAGCTGCGAGAAATTTACATATTTCTCAATCAGCAATTAGCCGCACCATTAAAGCTCTTGAGGATGAATTAGGCGTAGTGCTTTTCATGCGAAACGCTAAATCCGTAGAGCTTACTGACGGGGGCACGATTTTCCTCACCCATGCTAAACGCGTTGTATTCATGTTTGAACATCTAAAAACAGATTTTGAAAACGAATTTCGTTTAGAACAGGGTTCTATTCGAATCGGTATTCCGCCTATTACAGACGCACCGATTTTTGCACAACTTTTAGGGGAATTTAAGAAAGTATATCCGCAAATCGAATTGGAACTCTACGAACAAGGTTCCAAGAAAGTGGAAATCAGTGTCCAGGAAGGTTTAATCGATATCGGGATTATCTGTACGAAACCTAATCCGAAGGAATTTGAATCGTTCTATTTGACCAGCGATCCCCTCTCCGTCATCATTCCAAAGTCCAGCCCTTTGGCTAAGGAAAAGGAAATCCGCTTGGAAATGCTGGCTGACGAATCCTTCGTACTGCACAAGGACGATTTCAACCTTCATGATGAAATTATCAAGGCATGTAAACATACAGGCTTCCAACCTCATATCGTATTCGAGACAAGCCAGCGGGATCTCATGTTGCAGACGGTCAGTGCCGATCTTGCGATTGCATTATTGCCTTCCCGTCTCTGCCCTGAGGTCGGTGAAAGCTCCGACGTCAGCTCCAGAGTTGTCGTAAGACCGCTAGTGCCTGAAATCATTCACACCCTCTACGTAATTTGGAAAAAAGGCCACTACCTCTCCCATGCATCTCGCTTGTGGTTAGACTTTGTAAATTCCAAACTACCATTACCAGGATTACAACTTGAGGAACGCCAATAATGAATAAACCATCTGGGCTCGCTACTAAATTGCGAGCCCTTTTGAAAGCTAAACAAACACCCATGTGGGGCGTTATCATCGTGCTGATTATCGTCATCATCATACAGCAGATTCAGATAGCGGAACTGCAATGGCGCGTCGACGAGGACCACGACGGCTCCACGATTGAAAGCGTAGCAGGACGCCTGTATATTTTGGAAGGAATGGCGAACAAGCACAGCGATCAGATCGATGACATCCAGAAAGATATACGGTACCTGCAAAACGAAGGTGCCAGATACGACTGGGAACTGAAACAACTGCAATGGCTTCATCCGGACCTGAAAGTACAACCGCCGGATGCCAATCCGTACCAATTCAAATCGACGGATCTAAACCTCGATATGAATCCGGGGAAAGTACCGGATGTAAAAAAATAATTTACGCAAAAAGACCCTCTCCGTGGTCCGTAGACGAACTTCATTCATATGTGAGTCCGAGGACCATGGAGAGGGTCTTTATATTAACTAATCAGCAAGGGATGGTAAGTCGACAGTGGAACCATTCAGGATTCAACCGGACTCCACATCACATCTAACTTATAGAGGTTTGCGAACCACGTCAAGGATAGAACCATCGCGGTATTCTACGATTGCCACGATATCTTCGTCTTTGTCGGATACAGGGATATCTTGTGGTTTACCTACCAAGTCGAATGCTAATTGTCGTAATTCTTCAATTGTGTAGATAGGCAAGTTGCTGTCTTTGAAGCGTTCAATCAAATCGTTGCGAGCCGGATTTATTGCGATACCGTATTCGGTAACGAGTACGTCAACGGAGGAGCCCGGTGTAATAACAGTTGCTACTTTGTCACGGATCATCGGCAAGCGGCCGCGGATCAATGGACAAGTAATAACTGTGCATTTAGCACCTGCCGCTGTATCGGAGTGACCGCCGGAAGCGCCCATCAATACACCGTTGGAGTCAGTCATTACGTTTACATTAAAATCAAGGTCAATTTCAGTAGCACCAAGGAATACTACGTCTAAGTAGTTTGTAGTGCAGTCTGTCCATGGGTTAGCGTACATGGAAGCGGACATTTCGATGTGTGCAGGGTTTTTATCCAAGGAAGCTGCTGCAGTAGTATCGAATGTTTGAGTATCGTAAATGGCACGAATCAAGCCTTCTTCAAGCATACCAGTCAAGATACCAGTAGCGCCACCGATAGCGAAGCCACCTACTTCACCGCGTTTGCGAAGTTTTTCAGCGATGAATTTCGCAACAGTCAAAGGAGCACCGCCGGCGCCCAATTGGAATACGAAACCGTCTTTGATGATGCCCGCCTGATCAAGGAATTCACCGGCCAATTCAGCAATCTTAATCTGGATAGGGTTTTTAGTGAAACCTACCGCACCGGAAGCTATACCTTCCGGATCACCGATGCTTTCAACAGGAACAACATAATCTACGTCAGTTTGAGGAATTGCATAGTTATGTACATAATCAACCAAATTATCCGTAATAATAACGGTTGTATCTGCATAGTGAGAATCAACCTTAGCATAACCGAGTGCGCCACATGCGGATTTACCCATACGACCGGTTGCATTACCGCGTGGATCAGCTGTAGGTGCGCCCATGAAAGCTACGTCGATATGAACTTCGCCGGATTCGATAGCGCGAGCACGGCCACCGTGGGAGCGAATCACTACAGGACGTTTCAATACGCCAGGGTTTTGAGTCAAGAATTTACCGAGGCGATCGCGTAAACCGGATGTTTCAATAGCTGTAACGGTACCGTCCTGAATCATTTCCACCAAGAATTCATGGCATGGGGACAAAGAAGAGGACGCGATGGTAATGTCCTTAATGCCTTTCGCCTGAACGCGTTCCATAACCATTTTCATTACATAGTCGCCGTTGCGTAAATGATGATGGAAGGACAATGTCATACCATCTTTTACGCCGGCTTTTTCGATTGCTTCATCGATGGAAGCAAGTACTTTATTAGTACCCACACGGCTCATATGTACAGGTTTACCTGCGCGATGAGCTTTAGGTTCGATTGCGAATTCACCTTGATATACTTCGCGACCTTTTAATGCGGGAATATTTGTCGGGATATCGCGACCTACTTTATTTAACATCGTATTCTGCTCCTTCCTCTAATTCAACTTTAATGCCTGCTGCACGTGCTTTATCGACTACGCGTTGTGCACGAACTACGATAGGGCCATCGATCATTTTACCATCTACGGAAATTACGCCTTTATTGTTGCGCAATGCATCGGCATAGCTGTTCAATACCTTAACGGAATGAGCGATTTCTTTTTCATCAGGAGTGAATACTTCGTGGATAATTTTGATTTGGCTTGGATGGATACAGGACTTGCCGTCATATCCCAACGCTTTAATAAATTCAACTTCTTCGCGGAAGCCTTGAGGATCTTTCACGTCGGAGAACACCGTATCGATTACTCGGATACCCGCTTCGCGTGCTGCATGAAGGATTGTCTGACGAGCGAACAACAATTCAACAGCCGGTTTATGTTTACCTGTACGAAGGTCAGCACGGTAGTCTTCAGCGCCGAGAGCGATAGCAACTACGCGAGGGCCGTGACAGATTTCACGAACATTGTATAAGCCGCGAACGGATTCAATAGCCACGATAATGTTGATTGTGCCTTCCGGCCAACCGTTAGCTTTTTCCACTTCTTCAATCTTCTTCGCTACGATTTCAACTTCAGAAACGTCTTCAGTTTTAGGTAAACGAATCATATCAGGTTTAGCTGGAACGATGACATCAAGATCGTCATAGCCATAAGGTGTCTGTGTAGGATGGTTGATACGAACAACTGTTTCTGCACGGAATTTACGGGATTTCAATGCTTCTGCAGTTAAAAGACGAGCTGTGTCTTTTTCTGTAATTGGCACGGAATCTTCGATATCGATCATGATGGAGTCAGAGCCGTGAATGTCAGCACTGTTAATCATTTTAGGTGTATTACCCGGTACGAACATCATGGAACGGGACAAGCGTTTTTTAGCTGCCTCCGTTAATGGATTTGTTTTAACTTCAGGAAATGTTTTATCGTTAGCCATTATGCTTTGCTCCCCCTTTCCAATGCGCCCAACACGCGGGCTTTAATCGTGTAATCCCAAGCGTTTTTATCTTGTACGGTTACTTTTACGCCATCATAACCGGCTTCTTTCACTGTGTTCAAGATAACGGATTTAATTTGGTCGCCGTATTGGCGAATAACTTTGGATGTTAATTCGATTTCGATGCCGCTAGCAATCGGTTCCACCGTTACTAATGCATCATTTTTTTCATCGAAGCCCGCTTGCGCGGCTTTTACTAATTGTGCCATGTTGCATCCTTTCCACAAAAAATATATCAAATGGCAAAGACCAGACGTGTCGCGACTGTCTGGCCCGTACCGATAAAACAAAGAGTATTATAAATTTGTATGATTAACCGATCATACCGATGAAAGTCCACCAAGGGATACCTACAACGAAAAGTAGAATCCAGCTCAATACAGCAAGGATCGCACCGGCAGTCCACCAGTCTTTCAAGTTGTTGTAACCTGCGGAATAAATGATAGGTCCAGGAGATGCACCGTAGTGAGTTACGAGACCGCCGAACGCATTTGTTGCAAGCAATACGAGACCGAACATAACCGGATCTACACCTGATGCCATACCTACCGTCAAAAATACAGGAAGCATGGATGCGATGTATGCAGTACTGGAGGCGAACAAGTAACGGATCACAACACTGATAGCGGACAGAATCAATACGACTACGAGTGGCGAAAAATCGAGCACCAAGTTTGTTTGCATGAATGTTGCAAGCCAAGCGAAGAATTTAGCTTTAGTCAACGCTGTGGACAAACCGAGGATAGCACCGAACCAGATGAAAGTATTCCAAACAGCTTTAGTTTGAACCATGTCATCCCAAGTGATGATGCCGCTCAAGAATACGATAGTCATAGCGACTAATGCTACTGCGGTCGCGCTTAAATCAACGCCGATGGAAGGCAATGCCCAACCGATAAGAGCGAGAACGAATACAACAGCCAAGATCTTTTCGGATACTTTCATAGGTCCCAATTTAGCGAGACCGTCGGCAGCCAATTTCTTGTTGTCGATTTCCACGCTTTCAGGGCGGTCAATCCAGTAACCGATAAGAGGAACAAAGATCAACATTACAAGACCAGGAAGTGCCAACGCTAATGCCCACTCGCCCCAAGTCATGCTGAGGCCGGTAATCTTGGTAACGAAGTCCAGTGCCAACACATTCGGAGCCATAGCAGTTAAAAACATGAAGGATGTAATCTTTGTTACGAAGTAGCCATTCATCAAGATAAAGGAACCGCCGCGTTTCGCCGTATCGCCGGGATAGGAACCGATGGATTCGGCGATGGATAAGTTAATCGGATAAATAATACCGGCCGCACGTGCCGTGTTGGAAGGTGTTGCGGGAGATAAAATCAAATCAAGAAGTGCCGTTACATACCCCAAACGCAATACGGTAGAACCGAATGCACGAATCAGGTGATAAGCCACGCGGTGACCAAGGCCGGTCTTACCAAACGCTACGCTCAAGGAGAACGCCGCGATGATCATCCACAATGCCGTGGAGCCGTAACCTACTAAAATTTCTTTCGCATTGTCCAAGAATAATGCGGAAGCGGATAATACAGCTAATAAAATAATTTGAATTGGATACGGTTTTAAAATCAAACCTAAGATACCTGCAATGTAGAAACCAAATAGGCGCCAGGCGGTATCTGAAAGTCCTTCCGGTGGAGTTGTGAACCAGAGGATAACCGGAATTAGCACGATAACGGCTAATTTTAGAATTCTTTCCATGTCGTTTCCTTTCTTACTAAACAAGGCATTAAAATCAATACTAACACTATCCAAGATATCCATAACACGCGACTGTTATCTATGAACCCTGGTCTAAGTCTATCTTCATTATAAATGGACATAAGCATTATGAAAAATAGATTAGTTTTATAGGGGTTATAAAAACTTTTATACCTTCATCTCATATCGTTTATGCATTTTAAGTATAGATTTTCATATCAAAATGAAAAAAATGCATGTATACATACACAATTTGATGTATACATGCACTTACATGATTTTATGCTTTATATTCTCTAAATATACTCTTATCTACTACCGTATGTTTCTTGTAATAATTACGTACGTATTCGATGAAAGTTTTCACCGCCACAAGGTTTGCCGCATCTTTCGTGTACACCATGTTGGTATCGCGCGTAATATACTGCCCTTCCCTACTGCGTAGCGGGCTTACGTAGATATCTTTATCCTTACAGGACCCGAGTCCCATATAGGTCAAGATGGACCATCCCAGACCGGCGCGCACAAAGTGACGACACGTACTCATGGAGTTGACCTCCATCGCAACCATTGGCGGCCCTTCAAAATGTTCGGCGCACCAGTTTTCGATGATATTGGCTACGGATGCGTCCGTCTGATACCGAATAAACGGCACTTTCTCAAGCGACTCCGGAGCCACCAGTTCCTTGTAGGCCAAGCAATACGGCTCTTTCAGGAGCAGTTCCGATTCACCGGACACCTCGTAACCACCGCGGGCAAATGCCACCATACAGTCACCGGTGTTGAACATCTTCACCACCTGATGGCTGAAGGCCGTCTTAACCTGAATGTGTACATCCGGATATTGTTCACGAAATGATTGCAGCAGTGTCGGCAATTCATAATCCGCAAAATTAATGGATGATGCGATTTTCAAGGTACCTTGAATCTTGCCGGATGCGGAATTCATCGCATTTCCCAGGGTCTCCTGTTCCTGCAGCATACGCTTACAGTATTCATAAAAAATTTCCCCTTGTGCCGTCAGAGCAATGCCGTCGGCATTACGCAATAATAGAGAATGGCCCAAAGCTTTTTCCATATGCCGCAACCGATAGCTCAAAGCCGGCTGCGATAAAAATAATGTTTCGGCCGCTCTCGTAATGTTCCTCTCGTTGACGACAGTTACAAAAGTACGCCATTCTCTATCATCCATAATAACTCCTTTATATATTATCTTTTATTACCGAAAATCCGCAATAAAGAAAGGAATAGATTAATAAAATCCAGGTATAAACTCAAAGCACCTGCAATTTCAACGCGATCAAGAATACTTTCATCCTCGGTCAAGGCCAACTCGGTCACGGTATTCTTGATGCGATTCACATCGATAGCCGTAAAGATGGAGAATACCACAACGCCGACATAACCGAAGATAAGGCTTACCGTGTCGCTATATGCACTGAGGATTGCCACATTAAAATAACGACCGACCATCATCACAACGGATACGATGATCATCCCCAGCAAAGCAGCCAACACGTAAGGCGTAAGGGACGATAAATTGCGTTTTGTCATCGCCCCTACAACGGCAAAAGCGATAAAGAACGCCAACGTACCGATCAGCGCAGGAATAACCACCTCAAATATATTATAACTCAATGATACTAAGGTTAAAGTAAGTCCGTTCAAAGTGCTATAGATAAAGAACATCGCTCTTAAAGTCATAACGTTGGCACTGTAGGCGCGAGCACTGAATAAAAACACTACGCCCAGTTCAACCAATAATATAATACTGAAATGTTCATAGGTGAATCGTAACCAGTTCGGCTGCATGAGAGATGCTAAGCCGACTCCGATGGTTGTAATCAGCCCTACGATCATCCACAAGAAAGACCCTTTCAGACGTTGAGATACGATATATTCAACCTGCGCAACACCGATATTGCTAGGCTGAGCCGTATTGAATTGATCCATAATAATCGCTCCTCCTGATAAATTATAAACATATATATGTCCACCAATATAGTGCACACCTTCTATATACATATATTATCGTGCATTCGCCATGCCCGCAAATACCTTGCCCCGTTCTCCGTCGATTGTCACCTCTTGACCTTCAAGCAACACTTCGTGAGCGCTCTTTGCACCTAAAATGACAGGAATCCCATAGGTAATCCCTGCAATGGCGCTATCCGATGTATATCCGTCCTCCACGGCGATGATGCCGCCCGCCCGTTTGGCCAGGGCCATCAATTCCGGCTCCATCGTACCTACCACCAGAATATCTCCGGACTTGAAAGAATCATAATCACCCTTATGATTTGCGGCGATAAAGAGATTGCCTGTAACGGATTTTCGCAAAATACCGTTGCCGGACAAGAGCACCTGCCCTGCGATATGAACGCGAATCATATTCGTCGTCCCCGTTGCACCTGACGGTACACCGGCGGTAACCACAACAAGGTCTCCGGACTCAATGGCACCGGCGCTGAGGGCTCCGGTAATAGCCCGCTTGACCATATCGTCGGAATTGACGATTTCATTACCTTTAATGGCCTCTACGCCCCAGCATATCTGCATGCGACGAATCGTTTCCTCATGAGGTGTAACGGCGATAATCTTACAATCCGGACGATGGCGGGCCACACTGATTGCCGTATGTCCCGACTCGGTACACGTAAGGATTGCAGATGCGTCCAGATTATGAGCAATGCGTACGCTCGCTGCACAGACCGCATCGGTAGTGGTCATATCAGCCTCGTTGCGGGCCCGCCCCTTACTGTCATAAATAGCGGCACGTTCCGTCACCTCCGCAATGCGTGTCATCGTCGTTACCGCTTCTACCGGATAGGTACCGTTTGCGGTTTCCCCTGAAAGCATGATCGCATCAGTTCCGTCGAGGATAGCATTGGCCACGTCACTTGCCTCCGCACGGGTCGGACGAGGATTCTGAATCATGGATTCAAGCATCTGTGTTGCCGTAATCACCGGTTTACCCGAAGCATTACATTTTTCAATCATCATCTTTTGCAGTACCGGCACCTCTTCGGCAGGAATTTCCACACCCAAGTCACCGCGGGCCACCATAAGGCCGTCGGCAACCTTTAGAATTTCGTCAATATTTTTAACGCCTTCCGCATTTTCAATCTTCGCAATGATTCTGATATCTTTTTGCTCGGACTCCAATATTCGACGGATGGCTACGATATCCTTGGCGCGTTGCATAAAGGATGCCGCAACAAAGTCAATCCCCTGCTGGCAGCCGAAGCGCAAATCCGCTTCATCCTGCTCGGACACGGGCGGTAGGCTAAGCGCCACACCCGGTACGGCCACGCGTTTACGGTTGCCGATTTCTCCGCTGTTTTGGACGGTTGTAACGATATTATTTCCTTCAATAGCATTGATGGTAAGCGTTACAAGACCATCCGCTAAGAGGATTTTGTCCCCTACGGATACGTCCTTCACAAGGCCCTTATGATTAACGGAGCTGATTTCTTTAGTCCCCTCCACGTCGTCAGCCGTCAATATAAATTGTTGCCCCGCTTCGAGGAGCACCTTTCCTTCCTTGAATAAGCCGAGTCGAACCTCAGGCCCCTTTGTATCAAGCATGAGGGCAATCGGTTTATTCACAATCATCGCCGCATCACGCACCATCTGCATACGTTCCGCCTGCTCTTCATGAGTACCGTGAGAGAAGTTAAATCGAGCCACGTTCATGCCGGCCCGCATCATATCTTCCAATATACCGAATTTATCCGTCCCCGGACCTACGGTACATACGATTTTGGTACGTTTCATAATCTCTCCTAGTCGAGTATATCTCTTCACATTAAGTAATAAATTTATAACATCATATTTACATTATTATATCAATAACATAGAGTTCTAAGATGGACCCTATGCAACACGAATAGCCATATGGATTTACTGAATTTCCACGGCACCTTCACCCAGGACGGCCTCGATAGCCTTAATCGACTCATCACTGGGATCAAAGCACATATTGGCCGGCAGATTAATACGTTTTCTTTGACGATGCAAGTATAACGACGTCGGCACGCTGCCCTCGGTATTCACCAAGATGCGTTTCAACGCCTCGCTGTTTTCAGGTGTATCATATTGACTGTGAATATGGATGGCAATATACTTCGCCTGACCATAATTTACCTTCAGAGGCGAAATCCTGTCAGCGATGATTTGCACACCTTTTTCATCGGCGTCGACACGACCTTTTACCTTTACAATCATATCGACGGCAAGGAATTGCTGGCATTGGCTGAACACCTTCGGAAAGGCCACCACATTGGCCGCACCGGAATAATCCTCGATACGCAAAATAGACATGACCTCATTGCGTTTTGTCATACGGTCCGATTTATTTTCTATGAGACCGCCGAATGTAATGGTTTGTCCGTCATATTGCTCAGGATTTTCCATCAACGCCCCTAATTCAAAGAGCCCATCCAGTTCCTTCGCATATCCTTGCAACGGGTGACCCGTAATGTAAAAGCCGGTGTATTCCTTTTCATCCTTCAGCTTATCGTCCTCCGGCAAATCCTCCAGATTCGGTACGGCGATGAAATCCGCCGATTCCTCCGTTTCACCGAAGAGACTCACGGTGCCCATGGCCGCATCCTTCTGCTCCTTGGCGCCCACGGCTTGAGCGCTTTCATACATATGGAGCAACTGATTGCGATTTTCTTTGAACCCGTCCATCGCACCGCATCGGATCAAACTTTCAAGAAGACGTTTATTCACGACCTTATTATCAACACGTTTACAAAAATCCACAATATCCGTATAGAGACCATGCTCATTGCGCTCACGAATCAAACGATCAATGGCATTATCCCCGACGTTCTTGATACCGCCAAGACCGAACCGGATAGCATTGTCCTGCACCGCGAAGCTACGTTCCGAATAGTTGATATCAGGGCCTAACACCTGTACATTATGCTTCTTACATGCGTTGATGTAATAGGTCAACTTCTGCATATTCTGCATGAAGCTCGTCATCGTAGCCGCCATAAATTCAGGGAAATAATGGGCTTTCAAATATGCCGTCTGATACGCAATGTACGCATACGCCGCACTATGCGATTTATTAAAGCCGTAGCCTGCGAAATATACGAGCAAATCAAATACTTCATTCGCCACGGATTCATCGATACCGTTTTTAACGGAGCCCTGAATAAAGGACTCCCGCTGTGCTTTCAGAACAGATTCCTTTTTCTTACCCATGGCGCGGCGCATCAAATCCGCCTGACCGAGGGAGAATCCACCCATGGCGGACGCAATCTGCATAACCTGTTCTTGATATAAGATTACTCCGAAGGTATCTTTCAATATAGGTTCCAAAATAGGATGTAAATAAGTAACCTCTTTTTTACCATGACGGCGATCGATAAAATCCGCCACCATACCGGAACCTAACGGTCCCGGACGATAAAGCGCCACCAACGGAATCAAATCCTCGAAGTGCTCCGGCTTGAGGTCCATAACAAGTTTTGTAATTCCTTCGGACTCGAGCTGGAACACGCCTGACGTGTCACCTTTTGTGAGAAGTTCACAAGCAGCCGCATCATCGAGCGGTATCGCATCCAAATCCAAATCAATTCCGCGATTCGCCTTGATGAACTTTAAGGCATCTCCCATAACAGTTAAGGTACGGAGTCCCAAAAAGTCCATCTTCAAGAGGCCCAATTCCTCGATATTATCCT
Organism: Veillonella rodentium; assembly: GCF_900187285.1. Taxonomy (NCBI): domain Bacteria; kingdom Bacillati; phylum Bacillota; class Negativicutes; order Veillonellales; family Veillonellaceae; genus Veillonella; species Veillonella rodentium. The sequence continues at coordinate 1,606,063 of NZ_LT906470.1, forward strand.
TGTCATACTGAGTGACAAAGCCTTCATCGTTGGCATTTTGTACAGGTACGTGATCATCGAGCGGGTCGGCGGATATTACAACGCCCGCCGCGTGAGTAGAGGAGTTGCGCGCAATCCCTTCCAGTTTTTTACCGAAATCAAACAGTTCCTTTACATTTGAATCCGATTCGTACAGAGCCTTTAAATCCTTGCCCTGCAACGCCTTATCCAAAGTAATACCCAATTCGTTGGGAATCATCTTGGCGATGCGGTTCACCTCGGCCAGAGGCAAGTCCAAAACACGACCTACGTCGCGGATAACGGCACGAGCCGCTTCAGTACCGAATGTAATAATCTGAGATACCCGCTCCTGGCCGTATTTTCTCGTTACATACTCGATAGCCTGCCCCCGCTTTTCATAGCAGAAGTCAATATCGATATCGGGCATGCTGACACGTTCCGGATTGAGGAACCGTTCAAAGAGCAAATCGTATTTTAACGGGTCAAGACCCGTAATGCCTAAGAGGTACGCCACGACAGAACCCGCTGCGGACCCGCGGCCGGGTCCTACCAAGATATCATGCTCCCGTGCATATCGCACATAATCCCACACGATGAGGAAGTAATCTTCAAAGCCCATCGTACCGATAACGCCCAATTCATAATCGAGGCGCTTCATCAACTCATCACTAGGTTCACCGTAAAGGCGCGGAACTTCTCTTTCACAGACGGTACGCAAATAAGACGCCGCCGTTTCCCCTTCCGGCACATCGAAATGAGGCAAGTGATGCTCATCGAAATTGAACACCACATTGCATCGGTCCGCAATGGCCAGTGTATTCTCTATAGCGCCCGGAATATGGCCGAAGAGCTGTGCCATTTCATCACCGCTTTTGAGGTAGAACTCATCATTAGGAAACTTTAAGCGATCCACCTCGGCACGGCGGCGCCCCGTAGAGATACAAACCTTGATATCCTGTGCATCCGCATCCTCTTTTAAGACATAGTGAAAATCGTTGGATGCGACGATACCGAGACCGTATTCCTTACTGAGCTTAATGAGTTCCTCCTGCGCCTTCAATTCCTCCGACAATCCGTGATTTTGAATCTCCAGGAAGAAATTATCCTTGCCGTACGTTTCGATATACCATTCGATGGAGCGCTTAGCCCCTTCCATATTATCCTGTAAAATATACTGAGGAATCTCACCTTGAATGCAGGCACTGAGGGCAATAATCCCCTTACTGTATTGCCTTAACAGCTCGTGGTCCGCACGCGGGCGATACAGCATCCCTTCCGTAGAGGCTTTCGATACAATCTTAACGAGATTTCGATACCCTTCCATGGTCTCTGCCAAGAGGATCAAATGCTTTAAACGCTCCCGGCTGCGCCCCTCCGGACGGTCAAATCGGCTGTTTTCCGTTACATACACTTCACAGCCGATGATGGGCTTAACGCCCTGTGCTACACATTCTTTATAAAAGTAAATGGCCGCATACATATTGCCATGGTCTGTAATGGCTAAGGCCGGCTGATTCAACTCCTTCGCACGACGTACCATGTCAGGCAAACGGCTGATGCCGTCGAGCAGGCTGAATTCCGTATGACTATGTAAATGTACAAATGGCTGCATGGTACACCTCCTTTAAGGGCGATGAGCAAAATACAGATTCAATGATTTCCTGCGAGCCTTCCAATCCGGCAGAAACTGAGCGACCAGATTGTGAAAGTTCTTGGAATGGTCTAAATATTTAAAATGAGCAAACTCATGAACCATAACATATTCAATATATGCCTGCGGGCCTTCCAACAGGCGCATATTCATCTTGATGAGTTGCTTTGACGGTGTACACGAACCCCAGCGACTCTTCATGCGCTGCTGCTTTACCGTCGGCTTGGGCACATCGATTTGTTGCTGGTGAAAGCGTTTGTACACAACCTGTGCCCAATGATTGAATACCTTGTCCCCCAGTTGACGCCAAAAAGCCTGCATCAGTTTATGCTTATGCTCGTAAGTCGCCTCATGAGGCACATACATCATAAGATGCGCCTTGCCGTCAAAACCGATATGAGGCTTTCCGCCCTGCTCGATTACATGCAACGTAATTGGCAAGCCCAGAATAGATAAACTTTCACCATCCACATACTGTAACGCCTCGATCCGCTTGGCATTGAGCGCATCAATCTTGAATCGGGCCCGCTCAATGAACGGCATATTATCCATAACAAAAGCGTCAATGCGATGCTCCGGCACATAAGCATTCGCCGAAACATGGACGACACCATCCTTTGTAATGCGCAGATTCATGTTCTTCACGCGCTTGACGGTCAACTCGTATTCAATTCTGTCGCCATTATAGGTAATAGACTTAGTTGTTGAAGTATTCATACTTTTTATTTTATCATAAGTACAATAAAAATTCGTATAATTTATAATTTTAGAAGATATTCCTACGATACAATTAAAATGGACCCGTACTTGTATGAACAATCGCTATACATACAAGTACAGATCCTATTTCTATATCCTTTCAATCATAAACTTTTACAAAACCATCCACCCATTGACGTTTATTGAGTGTAACCTTGTCAATCCCCAAATTTTCTAACCCATGTACAATAAATATATCCCAAGAACTATATTTTTCTCTAGCTAATTCTGCATACTCATACTTACTAAAGACACCTAAAGTCCCACCAACAGTATAAATTGAGTCGATATCATATCCATACCATAGTATAAAAACCTTATTATCTTCAATAATATCATCTATATGGCTATTTTTCTGTATTCCATCATTTAAAAAGAGCTTTTCAAAATAAAAATTTTCATGATAAAGCTCTCTAAATCCAGGGAGCTGTTTAGCTGAAATTATTGTTTCTATTGCTAAGTCCTTTGTCCCCAAAAAGCCTAAACTAAAATACTCTGTATATGGTAATTTATCATCTTTTTTATACTTAGCTAAAGCCTCATAAATAACCATATTCATATTACCAAACCTTTCTATCTCCATATTTTTTAATTTATTCCAATCACTTCCTGGCCCTTTATTTTCAGGTATCTCTTTACCTTTCTCTCTATATACTCGATCAGCATAATCCTTTCCCGATTCACCCTCTCTCTTAGGTATTCCTTCTGCCCAAGATGGAATATCACTAACCCTTTCTTAATGCTTGATTTTCTTTTAAAGGATAATATCCATCACTAAGATGTAAAAAAGCTCCATCACTACAACAAAACACTCGGAGTACTCATAGTTTAAATTCATAATGCCATTAACAATATTATTTTTTAAAAGCAAGAAAGGTCTCAGAAAATTGATCATCAAGCTCTATCAAAAAAAGGTATAGCCTAACATAAAAATAGTCATAATATATTCAAAGCTCTAAGGTTATCGATTCCCTTAACAATACCAACTATATAATCTGCTCAATCACCAATTTTACTATAATTTTTTATATCCATATTTAATACCGTTCCCAATGCATTGAATTAACATATTTATCAAAATCACTAAACCACCATGACCACCAATATCTAGGCATCAAAAACAATTTGATTATAAATGTAATATTTCCAACCAGTTATTATGAGTTAGAACTACAATATACCCATCATCTTGCGTATTCTTTGTTACATATATTCTATATGATTGACTTTCATAGACACAACGAGACTCATTTTGTTTAATGAGAGTCCAGTTTCCACTTAAAGGTACGATTGATTTTAAATCTGTATGTTATAAATCTTTTTTTATATTAATTGATTGACCTATTGATAAAAGATTTCTTCTATTAGAATCATAAACCTCTCCATCAATCATATAATAATCTCGAGGAAAATAGAGATTTAAAGCTTGTGTCAACTCTGACCTAGACTTCTCAACAGCATCATAAAAAAAGAATTTATAACCTAAACCACAAATCAACCACAAGATAACGCAACCAATAAACATATACCAAATGATAGAATAAATAGTTCTAAATTTCATCCCTACAAATCCTCTATGTTACCTATATACCAAATATACCCAACAGAAGCTGATAACGATACAGATGGAGCAATATTCACCTCGGTCACTGCACCAGAACCACTAATACCAATAGTTCCACCAACACCGCCTCGAGCAGTAATAGTTCCAAAATAGCCTTGAATAGACATATAATCAAACGAATTATCAATTACATGTTTTCCTACCCCTCTTAAATATCAATCTTCATTTATAGCCAAAGCCTCTATGTCTTGTTTATAAGCATTAATAGTGGCATCTAATTCATCCTTATCAAACATTTCAGGAGTGAAATTATCCATTTTATCAAAACCTGAATATTGTTAATTTTCATTCCACTTTGTTGCATAAGATGCAACTGCCGCTCCTGCATTTACATTTCCACCACTAGCCTTATTAACTGTAGCACCAACAGCAACACTAATCCATTATGCTAGTGCAGGATCATTTTTAGCTAGTTTCTTTATCTCCCCAATTAACATTTCATTAATCATAGTCGCTTTAAACCCACTACCAGGCGCATTACCGGCTATACGGGCTACCCATTCACCAATGATACCGGAAGCAATAGACTTTGCCAATTTACCATCTACTGCAAGTATACCATCAGAAATTGCGAATTGGGTAGTAGAGCTAGCTTTACCTTTAGAGCCAACACCTAAATTAGGTACTAGTCCGATATTATTATAGATTTTATCATACTTTTTTTATCATTGGTTTTCATGTCCTCTAGTTTTTGTTTACTACCATAATAGTTATACCCTATACCATTATTTGTGTAGATATATTCCGCTTCATTATGGATATCTTTCATAGCCAAAGATTTGGTAGTTAACTTATTCTTTTCTTTTGGTGCACTGCTCTTAATCAAAGCCCCTTCTAAGGTTGTCGCATTGCCTGTATGAATATCGTATCCTTCATCACCGGCATAGATCCCCGCCTGTTTCGTCACACTCTTCCACTTGCTGTCAATGCGACCAACACTAGCACTGATACTGCCGGTAGGGTCAGTGAAGTTCGGTTTTGAGGGCACAGTAGATCCTATGATATTAGTATCTCGATTCGCTTTAAGTTGCGCAAGCTCTACGGCCTTTAAGAGACTAATCAGATTCTATGATTGGTTAAAATTTGGTAAAATATAAATACTAACTACAAATGTAATTCTCCTCTAAGTTTAAGCAAAAAAGAGCCTAGATAACGTTTATGTACTCTATAAACGATTATCTAGGCTCTTTTTATTATTGTTTTGTGGTATAAACTATTACAATTACGTCCAAAGTCCAGCTAACGACATACTATAAAATTCAAAGGTCAAATATAAGATATATTCATATTAAGATCAATATTTTATACCTAACGGTTAAGTTTTGTCCCTAATAAACCGTTACGGTTAATATGAGGGTTTCCGTGTTTATAGGTCTTCGGCTTCGTACTGCTGCTTATTTTCGACCGTTCAAAGTCCTCAAACAGGCGATCCAGTTCACGAAACAGAACACGTTTTTGAGATTCTTTCAGTTCGTATACATCACCTTTATACGCAATATATCTGTTTTTCAAAATCGGATTGAGATCATAAATGGGATTATGAACCGTATTATTCACATCCAACAGTTCATCCAAGGTCAGTCCATAGTAACGGGACAGGGCACAGAGTGTATCTAAATCCGGTTCGCGATACCCTGTTTCGTAATTTGAAAGCGCCGCATTACTGATACCTACGGCCTTTGCTACTTCGATTTGGCTCTTACCCATGCGCACGCGAGCACGCTTTAAGTTCTTATAAAACTGCATGTTCATCACCTATATCGAGAATACACACATACTATAATCAAGTTAGCCTTGATTATGACTTATATTTAATTACAATGTATCACTGATTTTTTTGAAAGCTTCCTCAGCCACCGCTAATGTACGCTCAATTTCACTGTTCTTATGACAGATAGACACGAAGTTGCTTTCATAAGGGCTCGGAGCATAATAAATGCCGTGACTCAAGTTATGATGGAAGAACATTTTGAAGTGTTCTTCATTGCAGGCCGCTGCATCGTCGAAATTCATGACCGATTTATCCGTAAAGAACAGTGTGAACATGGAGCCCACACGTTGCACCGTAGCAGGTACATTATACTTTGCAGCTAACTGCTTGAGTCCGTCACAAAGTGCAATGGTCGCATCCTCCACCTGCTTGAAGATGGTCGGATCCCGTTGCAAAATGGACAATGTGGCAAGTCCGGAAGTTACGGCAATCGGATTGCCGCTCAACGTGCCGGCTTGATAAATCGGACCGGACGGAGCGACCTGACTCATGACCTCACGAGCACCGCCGAATACAGCTAACGGCATACCGCCGCCGACAATTTTTCCGAGGCAGGTAAGGTCAGGCTTAATCTTGTACAGCTTTTGAGCACCGCCGCTGCTCGCCCTGAATCCGCACATAACTTCGTCAAAAATCAAGAGCGCACCATGCGTCTTTGTCACATCCCGCAAGGTTTCGAGGAATCCCGCTACAGGGGGCACGCAACCCATGTTGCCCGCCACCGGTTCCACGATAATAGCCGCGATGGTATCGCCTATATCATCGAATAGTGCACGCACCGCATCACTATCATTATACGGCAACGTAATTGTATTTTCCGCTACCCCCTGCGGCACGCCCGGGCTGTCCGGTACGCCGAATGTAGCAAGCCCGGAGCCTGCTTTCACCAAGAGAGAATCGCTGTGGCCATGGTAACAGCCTACGAATTTAACGATGCGATCGCGCCCCGTATAGCCACGAGCCACACGCAAAGCGCTCATGGTCGCCTCCGTGCCGGAGTTCACAAGGCGAATCATTTCCATAGACGGCATGAAGGCCTGAATTTTCTTCGCCAATTCCGTTTCTAACAGCGTAGGCGCCCCATAGCTGGTACCGCGCGGAATCGCCTCCTGCAGGCTCGCAATGACCTCAGGGCTTGCATGCCCCAAAATCATGGGACCCCAGCTCAATACGTAGTCGATGTATTCGTTATTATCGATATCATAAATACGGCTGCCGCTGGCACTGCTGATAAACGGCGGATTGGACCCGACACTGCGGTACGAACGCACCGGACTGTTCACGCCGCCCGGCATATACCGTTTCGCCTCATCAAAGGCTTTTTCAGATTTACCTAACTGTAACATGGCTTCTCCTTATTGTTGTAACCATTTTGCAATATCAAGGGCATGGTACGTGATGATAATCTTGGCCCCGGCCCGCTTCATGGATAGCATCGTTTCCATCACGAGTCGTTCCTCGTCGATGAGGCCTGCCGCAGCTGCGGATTTAACCATCGCATATTCTCCGGACACATTGTATACGGCGACCGGTAATTCATAGCGGTCACGCGCTTCACGGACGATGTCCAGGTAGGACAATGCCGGTTTAATCATGATGATGTCGGTGCCTTCCGCGATATCGAGTTCGATTTCTCTGAAAGCTTCCAATCGGTTCGCCGGGTCCATCTGATAGGATTTACGGTCCCCGAATTTAGGTGCGGAGTTTACGGCGCCACGGAACGGTCCGTAATAAGCGGACGCATATTTCGCGGCATAACTCATGATGGATACATTTTTGTATCCCGCCGCATCGAGGGCTTCACGGATAGCGCCGACACGGCCGTCCATCATGTCGGACGGAGCCACCATATGAGCACCCGCTTCCGCCTGGCTCACCGCGACCTTACAAAGTAGCGGCAACGTTTCATCATTCAGGATTTCGTGATCTTCAATCATGCCGCAATGACCTGTCGATGTATATTGGCACAAGCATACGTCAGAGATAACCAAAAGATTGGGCACTGCCTGACGAATCGCTTTAATCGCCTGTTGTACAGGCTGCGACATATCCCATGCTGAAGAACCCTGTTCGTCCTTATAGGTAGGAATGCCGAAGATTTCTACGCCGCGAATGCCGAGATCGTATGCTTCCTGAGCAACTTTCACGACTTCATCCACGGACAAATGATATTGCCCCGGCAATGTGTCGATTTCTTTTTTAATACTTTCACCGGGAACGATAAATAACGGATAAATTAAATCGGATACGTCGAGTGTCGTTTCGCGCACCAAATCCCGCATTTCAGGATTGATACGCAAGCGGCGAGGACGATATGTTAAGTCGTACATGTAATCCTCCTATATGCCCTATACGGGCTAATTAAAATCTTGAACGCCAACTCATAAATAGGCAATAGAATATGCCGATTTCATAAACAGAAACCAGCTATGTTCTATCACATTCAGGCATTAGCATCCTTTACAAGGGCATTAACCAAGCCATCAGTTGTATATACGTCGCTGATAATGTGCGGATTAAGGCCCGCACTCATAGCGGTGGCAGCCGTAATCGGTCCGATGCAGGCAATCTTGGTGTTAGCCAATAGTTTTAATGCATCTTCACCCAACAGCTGAATCGTATTTGTCACCGTAGAGGAGCTTGTAAACGTAATATAATCCACAGAGCCCTCGGTCAATGCGTTAATCAAGGCCTCCTGTTGAGATGTGTCCTGTGTCGTTTCGTACAGGCGCAAAATGTCTACGTTCATATCGCGATGACGCAAGCAGCGCGGAATGACATCACGTGCCACCTTCGGTTGAATCAACAATACGGAGTCGCCCGCATTCAGTTCTTCTTCAAGGGCCTCAACAGCGGATTCCGCCTTGTAATCGGCAGGGATAATGTCCGGCACGATGCCGTATTTACCAAGTTCACGAGCCGTAGCGCAACCGATGGCTGCCACCTTTGCATAACCTAAAGCACGTGTATCCTTGCCCTCTTTATAAAGTGCATCGAAGAAATAGCGAACCCCTTCACCGGATGTGAATACCACGCATTGATATGTATTGGCATTTGCGATGATACGCTTATCCTCATCGAAAAGGTCCATCGGTATCGTCTTGATAGCGGCCGCTTCAACCACATTGGCCCCCTGTGCCATCAACTTTTCACGGAAAGCGCTCGCTTGAGCACGGGCACGGGTAACAACGACGGTTTTACCGAACAGCGGTTTATTATCGAACCATTGCAATTTCTTCCGAAGATTTACCACATCGCCCACGACGATGATAGCAGGCGCTTTTAACTGAGCCTTCTCCACATCCGCCACTACATGTTCAAGGGTGGATACCAATACCTCCTGCACGGTCTTCGTACCCCAACGAACGAGCGCAACCGGTGTAGACGGCGCGCGACCGCAGGTCATCAATTTCTCCGCAATAACAGGTAAATTGCCGACGCCCATTACAAAGCAAAGTGTATCCACCGCAGTCGCAAGGCCTTCCCAGTGAATGCCGGAAACGGATTTTGTCGGATCCTCATGGCCCGTAACAACCGCAAAGGATGTGGCCATGGCCCGTTGCGTTACAGGAATCCCCGCATAGGCAGGCGCCGCAATCGGCGAAGTAACGCCGGGAACAAATTCAAAAGGAACACCGGCCTCGCCAAGGGCCATAGCCTCTTCTCCGCCACGACCGAACACGAGAGGATCGCCGCCCTTCAGGCGGGCCACGATTTTACCTTCTTTTCCCTTTTGCACCAGCAGTTCATTGATTTCCCATTGATGCATCGTATGATCCTTACACTGTTTCCCTGCATAAATGAGTTCCGCATCGGGACGGGCCCATTCTAACAGATGAGCATCCGCCAAATAGTCATATACAATTACATCTGCACGCTCGATGCACTCTCGACCTTTTACGGTAATTAGCTTTACATCACCGGGGCCTGCACCGATTAGATATACCATACCTGTCATTTTATGATTCCTTTCTCTATAAGGGCTTCCACAATATGCTTGCCCCCTTCTTCATATAAGGCTCTCGCAAGATTTTTCCCGAGAATTTCCCCCTTTTTAGCGGGGCCGGAAATCTCACCTTCATATACGGCCCTACCGTCAAGGGATGCAATCATCGCCCTTAATCGTAACTGCCCCTTTTCGATGGTGCCATGAACGCCCATCGGCACCTGGCAACCGCCGTTGAGTTGACGCAGGAAACTGCGCTCCCCTTCTACGGCATAGCGCGTCGCTTCATCATTGATAGGCGCCAGCATGTCGAGCATTTCCGAGTCATCCGCACGACACTCGATGGCAAGCGCCCCCTGTCCTACAGCGGGTATCATTTCATCCGCCGTAAACACCTGCGTAATCTGATTCTCCAGACCTAGCCGTTTAAGACCGGCCTGCGCCAACACGACGCCATCCAGATTGTCCGTCTCTATCTTACTGAGGCGCGTCTGTACATTGCCGCGGATAACCTCTACGCGTAAATCGGGACGCACATGAAGCAGCTGTGCCTGACGACGTAAACTGCTCGTACCGATGCGGGCACCTTGAGGCAATTTATCGAGTGTCTTATACTCAGGGCTCACGAGAGCATCATAGGGAACTTCACGAGCGGAGATAGCGCCTAAGGTCAAGCCTTCCGGTAATTCCGTAGGCATATCCTTCAAGCTATGTACGGCAATATCGATGTCCCCGTCGTACATAGCCGCTTCAAGTTCCGCCGTGAATAATCCCTTACCGCCCACTTGAGCCAGCGGTTTTTCCAGGATCCGGTCCCCTTTTGTATTAAAGTGAACCAGCTCCACTGAAACGCCGGGATACAGACGCTTCAATTCCGCACTAATATGTTCAGCCTGCCATAGGGCAAGGGCACTTTTTCGCGTGCCGATACGAATATGATCTCTCATGGCATCAGCCTTCTTTCTCAAGATTAAACATATCTTTGAATAATTCCCAGTACAGACCTTCTTCCTCCGTACCTGCAATCTCATTGAAGTGAATCATAGGTTCCCGCAAAATTTTACGGGTGATCATGCGACTCATGGAATCCATAATGCGCCGTTCCTTATCGGAAATATCCGGTAATTTAGCGAGCGCCCTGTGTAATTCACGGCTTCGTATGCGCTCAGCCTTCTCCGTCAACAAGGCCATCATAGGGCGAACGGATAAATAACTAAGTTTGTCCAATAAATCCTCGATGGCTTCGTGAATGATCGGCTCAGCCCGGCGCGCCTCTTCCTCGCGTTGCGCCTTATTTTCCTCTACGACGCTTTCAAGGGAGTCTATATTAAATAAATAAATTCCATCGATATCAGCCACAGCCGGATCAATATCGCGCGGTACAGCGATGTCGATCATAACAATCGGTTCTCCTTCGCGCAGTTGAACGATTTTTTTCGCTTCTTTAGGGGTGATGATATAATGCGGTGCCCCCGTCGATGTGATGAGAATATCCGCATTCTTCGCCTGTTCCACGAAGTGATCGAGCTTAACCGCTTTACCGTTAAAGCGTTTCGCCAACGCTTCCGCTTTAGCAAAGGTACGGTTCGACACGAATATGGTCTTTACCCCTTTTGCCTGCAAATGGGTCGCCGTCAATTCGCTCATCGTTCCGGCCCCTAAGATGAGGACCGTCGCATCGGATAACGGTTTATCCAGACTGTCCTCCGCAAGATTGACCGCCGTATAGCTGACGGATACCGGCGTATTCGCAATACCCGTATTGGTGCGAACCTTTTTACCGACACCGATGGCGCGTTGGAATAAAATATTAAAAATTGTACCTGTACAGCCTGCGCTATATGCCTGAATATAAGCCCCCTTTAACTGACTCAAAATCTGACCTTCCCCCAACACAAGGGAATCGAGACTGGCGGACACGCGGAACAGATGCTCTATACAATCTCTTTCCTCATAGAAAAAGAATGCTTTCTCATCAATTTTTTCGGCCCCCTTCAAGTCTTGTAACAGCCTTAACATATACGTCTTCGGACAGTCCACATCCTCTAAAACGGCATATATTTCCGTTCTGTTACATGTGGATAATATAACGCATTCTGAAATAAAATCATACTCATAGAGGCGGTTCAGTGCGGCAACTACCTCGTCCTTTTCAAACGAGAAACGTTCACGCACCTCTACAGCGGCACTTCTATGATTTAGACCTAATACCACTAATTGCATGGCGTAGTTTCTCCTCTATACTTCTCCACTCTCCCTTGAGAATGGCTTCAAACGTATCCTCCGTTAAATGGTCACGCCAGAACTGCTGACGGGCCTCCGGTGTGGGAAGCAGTAACTTTACTTCTTCTCTAAATATTTTAAGTCCGGGCATAGCCTTTTGCAACTGACCATAACGATTCATCATATCTCGTCTCACCAGACGATTGATACGCGGCCCCGCATGATTCGCTCCGATGGCGATGTGTAAATCACCCAGTTCCAACGAGGACGGCACTGTGAAAGTACACGCCGACGGATTATCGCTGCGATTCGTCCACACACGATGGGCCTGACCTAATTCATATAATCGATCATTTAATTCATGATTATCCGTGCAGACAAACAATAATCTGCTTTGAGCGATGAGTGATTCATCATCTTCCGTGAAAGCCCTCCCATGCCAGGTGAGACGTTTTTCCCTGCTCCATGTACCGACCGCCGCCGTCGCAGACGGCGCTATGACCACAATCCGGCAGGGCTCATCGATAAATAATCGAATTCTTCGCTCCGCCACCTCACCGCCGCCGATGAACAAAATCATATCTTCAGTTGTGGGTTGAAATGTGATGGATACCATAACTCACCTGCTATAATAAAAAATCGGCTTGATGGTCAAGCCGACTTTTAATTGCCTACATAAATCGTTTAAGGTATACGCCGATACGCCCCTTTCGGGAGGTACCTGTAATGGCTTCCACCTTCATTCGGCCACAACCGCGCATGGAAATGACATCTCCTTCTTTTACCTCTTGAGATGCCCCCTTAGCCGGTTGCCAGTTTACCTGCAGTAATCCGGCGTTGATAGCGCTCACCAATTTGGTTCGGGATACACTGAATCCGGAACTTGCCACCGCATCTAAACGCAAAGATGCGACAGTAGTACGCACTTCTTTTATTCTTTCTTCCTTCGGTGCAATGTCCGCAAGCTCAATCGGCTCTACAGACACGGAAACCATAGCAATCTTCGTAAAGTTCTGAATGACAAAGTCCGCTATGCTTTCATCCACCAAGATTTGAGCGCCCCCCTGCTGTACGATTACATCACCGAATTTGGAACGGTCAATACCGAGGCCCATCAAAGAGCCCAGTACATCACGATGAGTAAGCAATCGGAACCGAGGGTCCCAGTTCACCTTTAACGCGCGGATACCCATGTCCACAGTACCGTTAAAGTCGCTATCTACAAAGGCTATACGAATACGTTCCGCCCCTTCATAGCCGCCATCGGTTTTCACCGACAGCTGCGGATAATTCGCCTTTATCGCATCGGCGATAACAAGGCCCGCAGGACTCGTAAAGTCCGCCACACGATAGGGCTTGCCCTTTACCACCTGCTCCGCAAGATCCAGCATACGGCGCGCTTCTTCGCCGCTACCGCTGGCTTCAAAATATCGAATTAATTTACTAGTATCTGCCAAAATTATTTCCCCAATTCATTCGACCGAGCAAGGCATGCCGCAACACCGTCCTGAATGGCACTGCGCAATCCGGCCTTTTCCATAGCCCCGATACCGGCGATAGTAGTACCTCCCGGGCTCGTTACCTGATCGCGTAACACAGCCGGATGCAGCCCGCTATCAAGGGCCATCTTGCCGGCACCGTACATAGTCTGTGCGGCGGCCTTAATGGCCAGTTGACGGGGCAGTCCGATACGAACGCCCGCATCCGCTAAGGCATCGAGGATGACAAACATATAGCCGGGACCGGCTCCGGATAGAGCGCCCAATCGGTCAAGATCGGCTTCGCTCACCAACGCCACTTCTCCGACGGCTTCAAACAAAGACTGCACACTATGGGCTACGTCCGTTTCCATATCGTCCCCGGTGAGTGCGGTCATGCCTACCCCTATGGCTGCCGGTGTATTCGGCATAGCTCTGAACCATTTAGCTTGCGGAATGGCTTCTTTCAAAGTATCCAATGTAACCCCGGCGGCTACGGATATCATCGTCGTCCCGTATGCTACTTGACTCAAAGGCTCAAGCACAGCCGGTAATACCTGAGGCTTTACGGCTAGCAATATGGTATTATAGTTCCTTACATCAGGCATCGCAGTAAATCCTACAACACCCAGTTCATCCGTCAGTTCCCGGCATTGCTCCTCGCGACGCACCAGAATATGCGTGTCACACGCTTGTAACACACCATGCTGTAACGCACCGCGAAGCAGAGCTCCGCCCATCGATCCGACACCGATGCATAAGGTTTTACCTAACATATTTGTCACCGCCATTTTCAGGGAATTTATTTATTTTGCCAAGAATATTCGTTTTGCTCGGTGCTGCTTTCATTATCATTGTAATCAATAGAAATGTTAACAGGTACGCACATGAAAATGTCCTTACCTACCTTTTCCAATTTACCATCCAATGCAAAGGTCGCGCCGGATACGAAATCTACAATACGAGCAGCTTCATGAGGATCCGTATTTTCAAAATTGATCAATACGGGGCGCATATCGCGCAGCTGATGCGTAATATTTTCAGAATCCTCAAATACCTTTGGTTCAATAACAATTACCTTCATTGCCGTTGGACGTTGTGTCATTGTAGATTGGCCTCCTACCTTGCGTGGATGAAATTCAGATGCACCGGATACAGGGGCCGCTGCTACAGGAGCGATTTCATCCTCGTATTCCTCTTCATCTTCATAATCGTAATCATCATATTCATAGTCGTCATCATTTTTCGCTAAGAATAAGTTTTTTGCTTTGTCTAAGTAATCTCCCAATGCCATGAATTTTTCCTCCTGATAAAACTAACGCGGTATAAACTGAATAATACAAAATTTAGTAATATACACGTTCCCCAAAAATAGCTGTGCCTACACGAACGATGTTAGCGCCCTCTTCCAAAGCCACCTCAAAGTCGTGAGTCATCCCCATAGATAAATATTGAATCTGCCCCTCTTCGAAATAGCGTTTCATATCCTCATACAAGGCATAAGCTACGCGGAAGATAGGACGTGCTTCCTCCGGATCATCAAAGAAAGGCGCAATGCACATCATTCCCCGAACCCGCACATGAGGTAAGGTCTTCGCGTAATCCCGAATATCCGGAAATTCCTCGACGGACATGCCGGACTTAGACTCCTCACGGGCTATATTGACCTGCAATAATACATCCTGCACCTTATCGTGCTTTGCAGCCACCTTCTCGATTTCATCCAATAATTTACGACTGTCTACGGAGTGAATGAGATCAAACATAGGAACCGCCTGACGTACCTTGTTGACCTGCAGATGACCGATCAAATGCCATGTCAATCGAGGACCTTTATAGAGCATCTGCTTTTCCTTCGCCTCTTGTACTCGATTTTCCCCCACATGAGTTACACCGAGACCGGAAACCTCTTCAATAGCGGAAACAGGATGATTCTTTGTAACCGCCACCAGAATAGCCGTATCCACGCGACCGGCACGCGCCATAGCATCCGCCATGCGCTGCTGTACTGCGTGCAGGGATTCTTCAATCATGTGAAAGTCCCCCTTCAATCTCTATATAATAATAAACCAATATATCAGTATAGACTATTCTATTATATAGTATTTAGCCGCGAATGTATATCGTTTACCGCATATACCATGCGAATTTCTGACATGATACAGTATATTTCTACGCTTTTTAATTATATTTACAGCACACCATTATCGCGCCCGTAGCATACCGAATAATGCCATGCGGCCGGTTATACCATTTTCACGGCGATAGGAATAACAATCCGCCTCTGTCATGCTGTCCGTTCCGCCGATGCAGATATGTTCTTTAAGCACACCGTGAACGATGAGGCCTTCTTCGATGAAAGCCCACAAATTAACATAGCCTTTATCTGTAGGAGCTTCTGCAGATGCTGCGTCAGTGACATTTATATCACGTTCATTTGCTCCAGATTTCTTTGTTTTATCAGCGCTATCGGAACTTTCAGAACTATCCGATAGTATACCATCAAGCGAACTGCTGTCCCTATAACGAACCAGATCCGTTATCTCCCGATTCGTCATGTCCAGCCAAGCCTGTTCAAATCGCTCCGCTAACCCGCGGTCAACCTCAAAGGATTCGGGTCCGATGCTGGGGCCTAAGTAAACATAACAGTCTTCGAACTTTGTTCCATATGCGGCATGCATGGCCTCGATGGTCCGAACCGGCAAATGGTCGATAGCGCCGCGCCATCCCGCATGTACCACAGCCAATGCATGGTGTGCCGCATCATAAATACCGACACCCACACAATCGGCGGTAAATAAAAACAAGGGCACATTCGGAATCTTTGTGAATATGGCATCGCAATCATCGATAGCCGTCTCGCTGTTAAAGGCACCGGCACCGATATGTTGTTCCGTAATCTCTACAACCTTTAAGCCATGCACCTGATTTCCGCAGGTAATACGTCCTGCACCAACGCCTAAATAGTCTGTAATAACAGAACGATTACGACGTACCGCCTCCGGATCGTCCCCCACGTGAAAGGCTAAATTTAAAGAGTCGTACGGCTTTTCCGACACCCCGCCGTGACGGCACGTATCCCCCATGACGAGCGGAAAATGGTTAGCCCACAGAGGCTGCTCATACGACCACATCCCATAAGGGCCTTTAACATCAATGCGCTCCACATCATTTTTCATATGTTATAAAACGCCCTTTCTATACTTGCAAATACAAAGTTACACCCATGAAGTTATTCACATACACCGCAGCGCTTACAACCCTCTGCACACGGAGGCGTATAAGCTTCATCAAGAGACCGTTTCCATTCCAGCTCCAGATATCCGTCCCGTAAACCCATGTCGAGATGGCTCCACGGCAGAAACTCATCAAAGCTGCGTTCCCGATAATTCATGTCATCCATATCAAGGCCGGCCGCTTTCATTTCCGCCTTAAAGGATTTGCTGCCTCTATCCTCTGCACAGGCGGCGATGACGGCGCCTAAGCGTCGGTCTCCACGAGCGAGTACACCTTGAATATAGGCTTCTTTCGGCGATTCTACGAGAACCTCGATGCGACGATTCTTCTGCAGTGATTTTTTTATGTATTGTAACTTGCGCTCCACATCTTTTTGACGAGCCATCGCCATCCATTGAAACGGTGTAAACGGCTTCGGTATAAACGGATTGATGCTCAAGGTCAACCGCCCTTTACAGCCCACTTCGGCCATATGTGTCTGGGTGCGCTCCGCAAGGCTGATGATAGCATCGATATCTTCATCCGTTTCCGTCGGCAAGCCGATCATGATATACAGGCGCATATGTTGAATTCCCGATTGGGCGGACAAGGTGGCGGCATTTCGCAAATGCTCCTCACTGATTCCCTTGTTGATAACGCGGCGCAAGCGTTCACTGCCTGTCTCCGGTGCAATGGTAATCGTCTTTTGCCCGCTGTCCGCAAGACCGTCCACAACGGCTTGTGTCAACGAATCGGCCCGCAAGGATGCACAGGAATAGCGCATATTCTTTGAACGAATATAGGTCACCAGATCATCCACCTCAGGATAATCGGAGATGGCGGCCCCCATCAGGCCTACTTTCTTGCCGAGCTGCTCCGCCCTGTCGACGCCTTTTTTCAGAACCTCCAAGGAACGTACACGAGGCACCCTGAAGCAGTAACCGGCCATACAGAACCGGCAATGACGTCCACAGCCGCGAGCCACTTCGATAATGTACATGGCACCGAACTCCGTATAGTTCGTCGCCACTACCGTCTCTCCGCCGCTCGTCAACGGTCCGAAATGGCGACGTATAGTCTTCGGCGCATCACCGGAATCATAGCCTATAAAACGATTTTTCTCATCATACCGCGGCGTATACAGCACAGGCACATACACGCCGTCAATATTCGCCAGAGACGCTATGACCTGTTCCCTGCTTTCACCATGATCGCGCCCCTCCCGAATACGATCCAATACGGCGGTAACAACACCCTCCCCTTCACCGATAATACAGGCATCGATAAAGTCCGCAAAAGGTTCGGGGTTAAAGGTTGCACAAGGTCCGCCGGCGATAACAATGGGGTCGAATTCAGTCCTGTCGCGACTCATCACAGGCACGCGTCCGTGACGCAGCATCAGAGGAATATGAAAGTAATCCATCTCAAAGGTCACATCGAAAGCGACCACATCGAACTGATGCATGGCTCGCCGGGTTTCAATGCTCATAAGCGGCGTTTTGGTTTTATCATATGCGTCCAATTCCTTATTTTCAGGCAGGAAAATTCTCTCACACACGCTGTCAGGACGTAAATTTATTTCTTCATAAATAATATGAAGACCCAAATTACTCATGCCCACATAGTACGTGTTCGGGTAAACGATGGCCACCTTCTGCGATGCATGAGGGTTAATCGTCACGCGACTGGCCTCATCTCTATGGAGTTGTTGTAATCGATCGATTAAATCCTTACGATTCACTACAATCCTTTCTATACGAATTCACTACAAGGAAACAATTCAATACATTATGTATTACTACAATCCGCCGCAGCTAATTAATTTCAACTATTTTATATGGCTTACCTTGTCGCTGACTTTATTGCTGACCTTCTGCACCAGCCGAGGGCGATGTTTCTTTTCATACGGATAGAGAACAACCTCGCCATCTATATATTCGGCAATGTAAATCTCCTTCACGGTATAGCCTTTGTTCTTCACTTCCTGTTCGAGCCATTCCTTATCTTTTTCGATGAGATCCAATGTGAAAGTATTAATCTGACCGTCATTGATAAGATCGAATCGGATATTATCCTCTCCGTATTGAACGACGGTAAGGGCACCGTTCTGCTCAAGTACGGCCCGTTTGACATCCTTTACATATTGGATGCCCGCCCCGCGCAATTTAAGCTTCAGCTCCGCCGCCTGAATACCGTAGCGCATGCATTCCTCCGTAAGAACGACACCCTTTTCAATAACGATTACAGGATGACCGTCCAAAATAGTTTTGAAAAATCGTAGATTCCCTTTCAGGAATTTAAGGGTCATAACCAGGATAGTCCACAAGATAAGAACGAGCATAAATTGTAAAATACCGATTTGGTCGTTATAAATAATAGCGCCTATAATACCGCCGAGAACATAATTCTGCAATTGATCCAGCGCGGATGTAGGTGCCAAATTCCCTTTGCCCATCAAGTTAATCTGTAAGATAATCGCTAAGAGACCGATGGCGAGTTTTGCAAAAACCATGCCGTAGACGATCATAGATTCTGTCATATTTCCTCCTTAAGGTAGTACTTCAGCCTTATCATGAATCCAGTTCGTCGGATTCACCGTATATACACGAGAAATGGTATAGGCCGTAAATTCAGGATTAAACTGCACCTCATAATACGCATCACTGACCTTTAAAATCATACCGTTACGTACCTTTAAGGAGTTGACCGCCAACTGATCACGCGAAATGGAACGGTCATTACTGAAACCATTCAAAAAAGCAAGCATCCGCGAGGAATCCTCCGAATAGGATCTCATACGGCCGTATTCCTGATACTCCATGCCGAGGAAAAACACTACGATAAGAGATAAGATAACCGTCAAATCACGATAGCGACTCGTAAAACCGTTTCTCATAACTTGAATACCAACGACGAGTAGTGCCAGCAAAACAACTAAAAAACTGATAAACAGCCATATATTTCCCGTCGTAATTTGGCTCTCCACATAGGAAACAGTGTAAAAATCCATATAATTCGCTCCTTTCATATTCAATTTATTATACCATATAACGTATTAAATTTTTCGATATAGAGATGCTGTAACAGCCCTTATTTCGAAAAAAAGAACAGCCCCGAAAGGCTGCTCTTTCTGTGATACACTTTAACGAGTATTATTTTAACCAGCTCATCAAGTTGCGAAGTTCCGCACCAACCGGTTCGATTGGATGATTAGCCGCCGCTTCTCGATGTTCTTTAAGGAATTTCTGACCGTTCTTGGAATCAGCCAAGAATTCATCAGCAAATTTACCGGATTGAATATCCGCCAGGATTTGTTTCATAGCTTTTTTAGTATCTGCAGTAATTACGCGAGGACCTGCATAGTAATCACCGTATTCAGCAGTGTTGGAGATGGAATGGCGCATCTTTTGGAAGCCGCCTTCGTAGATAAGGTCTACGATCAATTTCATTTCATGCAGGCACTCGAAGTACGCATTTACGGGTTCATAACCGGCTTCAGTCAATACTTCGAAACCTGTTTTGATCAACTCGGTTATGCCGCCGCACAATACAGCCTGTTCACCGAAGAGATCGGTTTCCGTTTCGGATTTAAAGTTGGTTTCCAAGATACCGGAGCGACCGCCGCCGATACCGGATGCCCATGCCAAAGCAACTTCTTCAGTGTCGCCGGACGGGTCTTTTTCTACTGCGTACAAGCATGGAACGCCGGAGCCTTCCTGGTATGTACGGCGAACTAAATGGCCAGGACCTTTAGGAGCCACCATGAATACATTTACGTCTTCACGAGGAACGATTTTACCGAAGTGAATGTTGAAACCGTGAGCGAATGCCAAATATGCGCCTTTCTTCAAATTAGGCGCGATATCCTCAGCATAAACATCTGCCTGCAATTCATCCGGAATCAATACCATAACGATGTCTGCACCTTTAACAGCTTCCGCCGTTTCTTTTACGGTAAGGCCTGCTTCTTCAGCCGCTTTCCAGCTGGAGGATCCACCGCGAAGACCGATTGTCACATCCATGCCGTTTTCTTTCAAGTTTAATGCATGTGCATGACCTTGAGAACCGTAACCTAAGACTGTAATTTTTTTGCCTTCCAATTTGCTTAAATTACAATCCGCATCATAATAAACTGTAGTACCTAAAATTTTACCTGCCATGTTAGACAACCTCCAATGATATTCAAATAGAATATGTAATATATACTGTACACGAGCTTACATTTATACATAAGCTGTGGAGTACATTTGTTCATTATCAAAGGACAATATGAATATCCCATGATAAAATGTAATAGCTATTGCACGATAACCCACGGACGTTCCCGCTCCCACACGACCTGTACGGTCATGCCGAATACGTCCGACAAAACGGAGTCCGTCAGGACATCCTGTTTGGGGCCCGCCCGAATGATCCTGCCCGCTTGTAAAATCGCCACATGCGTAATTACGGGCAATATTTCTTCAATCTGATGTGAAACGTAGACAATCGGCGTGTGCTGCACCTCTACGAGGGACTCCACGGTTCGAAGGAATTTCTCCCGAGCCGGTAAATCAAGACCTGCACAAGGCTCATCCAAAATGAGCAAATCCGGATCGGCCATAATGGCTCGCGCCAATAAAACACGCCGCTGCTCACCGGCGGACAGGGTATAAAACCGATGCCCCTCCAAATAGGCGAGGCCGAATTCCTCGAGTAGCCGCAGCCCCTTTGCACGAGTCATCTCATCCACCGTCTGGTAGATGCCGATACTGCTGAAAGCACCGGAAATGATGACATCCTCCACCTTTTGTTTATCCAGTGTTGATTGAAACTGTCCCAATGCGGAACTGACGAAGCCCAAACGCGCCTTGATTTTCGGCCACGCATATTTGCCGAATTCATGGCCGAATACGCGAAGCGTTCCCGTCGTAGGGATCTGATACGCCGGTATCATGCTGAGCATCGTCGATTTGCCGGCCCCGTTCAGTCCGAGCAGGGCCCAGTTTTCACCGGACTCCACATGCCAATTGACATCATCTAAAATCGGCCTGCCGTCGCGCCGGAAGCAGACGTTTTCATAATGGAGTAATTCATCACCCACAATATCATCTCCTAAATCTTTTCTCCACGGCTCATAGCGGTAATACCGGTTTTAGCTATTTCAAGGATACCGTAGGTCTCCATGATCTGGATAAAACCGCGTAACTTTTCTTCACTGCCGATGACCTCGATAATCATAGACGTCGGAGAAATATCGAGCACATTGCCGCGATATACATCGGCAATCTGAACGATTTGAGATCGCGTGGATGCCGTCGCTTTCACCTTGATAAGCATCAGTTCGCGACAGACTACATCATGATCCTCAAAGACCTTGACCTTAACAACATCAATGAGTTTGTAAATCTGTTTCTGTACTTGATCCAGTATGCGATCATCCGCCTCGACGGTGAGCGTAATCCGCGCATACCCCGGCGTATTCGTAACACCGGATGTCATCTTCGTAACATTAAATCCGCGTCGATTAAAGAGTGCCAAAATACGCGTACCGATGCCGGGCGTATTCTTCGCAATGACTAAGACCTGATGTTCTTTTACCATCATAGCACTCCTTTCTTGCCCATCATACCGCTCACGGTACCGCCTGCCGGAATCATCGGCAATACATTATCCTCGCGGGACACGCGACAGTCCAGAATGATGCTGCCCGGAGATGTAATATATCGCTTGAGGTTCTCATCGAGAGCCTCTACGGTATCAAGACGGTCAGCTTTCAAACCGAAGGCCTCCGCCAGTTTCAGGAAGTCCGGACTCACCTCCAGATCCACATAGGAATAACGACGGTCATTAAAGATTTCCTGCCATTGACGAACCATACCGAGATAACCGTTGTTGATGATGACAATTTTAATCGGCAGATTATATTGACGTACCATCATGAGTTCCTCAAAGGTCATTTGGAATCCGCCGTCACCTACGACGAGGATAACCTGCTTATCAGGGGCCCCCACTTGAGCGCCTATGGCAGCCGGCAAACCATAACCCATGGTACCCGCACCGCCCGATGTCACGATCGTATGAGGAGATTTATGAGTTAAGAACTGAGCCGCCCACATCTGATGCTGTCCTACATCTGTCACGATGACGGCATCATCATTGATAATTTTGTTGAGCTCCGACAACACATACTGAGGATGCAGTTCATCCTTGTCAGGCTCAGGTACCACCATAGGATATTCCTCCTGCCATTCTCGAATCTGCGCCAGCCACGGTTCGTGTGTCGCCGGTTCCACCAATGCGTTGAGATCGGATAATACGTGTTTTAAATCACCTACAATAGGCACATCGATGGCAACGTTCTTATCAATTTCCGCAGGGTCGATATCGATGTGGATAATCTTCGCCTTTTTGCAGAAGAAATCAGGATGACCCGTGATGCGGTCGTGGAATCTGATGCCCGCCGCAATGACGAGATCCGCCTCATCCGTGCAGTTATTAGCCGCAACAGAACCGTGCATTCCTACCATGCCGAGGGCCAATTCGTGATTTCCCGGAAAACCGCCGAGGCCTACCAATGTGTTGGTAACGGGAATCTGTGCCGTTTCCGCCAACGTCTTCAGCTCCGCCATGGCGTTAGCTTTCAAAATACCGGCACCGGCGATGATCAAAGGCCGTTTCGCATTTTTAATAAGCGTTGCCGCCTTTTTAATCTGGCCCTGATGGCCCTTATAGGTAGGATCATATCCTTCAAGACTGATCGGAACCTCATACAATTTATTATATTCAGCCAAAGATATCGTTTCCGTCTGAATATCCTTCGGAATATCGATTAACACAGGCCCCGGACGACCTGTACCTGCGATAAAGTACGCTTCCTTGATGATGCGGGGCAGGTCGTGTATATCCTGAACGAGGTAATTATGCTTTGTAATCGGCATCGTAATCCCCTGGATATCCGCTTCCTGAAACGAATCTTTACCGATAAACGGACGGCCGACCTGACCGGTAATGGCCACCATCGGTACGGAATCCATATAAGCGGTCATGATCCCCGTCACAAGATTCGTCGCGCCCGGTCCGGATGTAGCGAGACATACACCTATTTTCCCCGATACACGCGCATAGCCGTCGGCTGCATGAGCCGCCCCCTGTTCATGACGCACGAAATAATGTTTGATTTCAGGGAAACTATAAATTTCATCATAAATTGGAATAACGGCACCGCCCGGATACCCGAACATATCGGTTACGCCGAGGCGATGTAGTGTTTCTAGGACAATTCGTGCCCCATTGATTGTTTCTGCACTCATAGGAACCCTTTCAACCAGCTATTCTGATAGAATTTCACTGGAATTTAAACGCTTAATGGTGTAACCATTCTTTTTAAAAGTTTCAATAATACTTTGAATGTGTTCTTCTCCGTTTGTTTCAACGGTCACCTGTAATTCCACCTCATGAAAGCGGTCCAGATTTTTAAACTGATTATGATCAAGCTTGATTACGTTCGCATCTGCATCGGCAAGCATTTCAGAAACGGCCACCAGCTGACCCGGTTTATCCGGAAGGTTTACAGAGAATGTAAAGATGCGGCCCCGCAGTACAAGACCTTTATTGATCATGGACGAAATCGTCAGCACGTCGATATTACCGCCGCTGACGATAGCGACCACCTTTTTACCGCGGCAGTTCAATTTCTTAAGACCCGCCAAAGGTAAAATACCGGAGTTTTCAGCCACCAATTTATGTTTTTCGACGAGCAGTAAAAAGGCTTCCATCAATTCATAATCGGAGACGGTAACGATATCATCTACATATTTCTTGATGTATTCCAATGTGGTTTCACCGATCAATCGCACCGCCGTACCGTCCGCAATCGTCGCCACCTCGTCGAGAGGCACCGGATGATCCGCTTTCAAAGCTGCCAAAGCACTTGCGGCTCCTTCCGGCTCCACGCCGATGATCTTAATCCGAGGATTTTTCAGCTTCGCCGCCGCCGCAATGCCGGACACGATGCCGCCCCCTCCGACGGGCACTAACAAGATGTCCGCATCGGGCAGTTCATCCAGAACCTCTAGAGCAATGGTCCCCTGACCTTCGATTACAGCTTCATCATCAAAGGGATGGACGAATACATAGCCGTATTCCTGTTGGAGCTCCATCGCTTTCTGATACGCTTCATCATAAATTTCACCGGACAGTACAACCTCAGCACCATATTGCTTTGTCGCATTGACCTTGATAAGAGGTGTATGTTTCGGCATGACGATGGTCGCCTTGATGCCGAGGCGTTTAGCAGCCAGCGCCACGCCTTGTGCATGATTACCGGCGGATGCGGCAATGACACCGCGAGCCTTTTCCTCTTCTGTCAGTTTTGCAATTTTATTATAGGCTCCGCGGACCTTAAAGGAGCCCGTTATCTGCAAGTTTTCCGGCTTGATATACACATCATTGCCGCACTCGTCTGAAAACACATCACTATGGAGCAATTTTGTTTTTACGGTAATCGTGTTTAACCGTTCCCGAGCTTCCATAAAATCATATAATTTACGCATGAATACACCTTTCCCCACTAGAGGCATTAAATTCAACTATACTATTCTTAATCTTCAAATACCTCAATAGCACCTTGTGCGGCGGAGGATACGTGGAGAGCATATTTCTTAAGATATCCGGTTACATTCGATTTGAAAGGTTTCAATGCCGCTTTACGGCGAGTAATTTCTTCGTCAGATACGGCAAGTTCCAATGTGCCGTTCGGAATATCGATATTGATGATATCCCCATCTTCAACGATGGCGATGGTACCGCCTGCAGCGGCTTCCGGAGATACATGACCGATAGAAGCGCCGCGTGTAGCACCGGAGAAACGACCGTCAGTCAACAACGCCACATCTTTATCGAGGCCCATACCGGCGATCATCGATGTAGGTGTCAACATTTCCCGCATGCCCGGACCGCCTTTAGGGCCTTCATAGCGAATGACAACGATATCACCCTTTACGATTTTACCGCCCGTAATCGCTTCAACCGCTTCTTCTTCGCTGTTGAACACCTTGGCAGGACCTGAATGAACGAGCATATCCTCATCGACCGCACCGGCTTTTACAACGGAACCGTCTACCGCAAGATTGCCTTTAAGTACCGCGATGCCGCCGGTTTCATGTACAGGATTATTCCACGGATGGATAACATCTTCATCAACGACATGAGCCGCCTCCGCGATTTCTCCCTGCGTTTTTAGGGCTACGGTCTTGCAATCCTTATGAAGTCGACCGTTTTCCGCTAAGCGTTTCAGTACAGCGGATACGCCGCCGGCCGCATACAAATCCTCGATGAAGTAAACGCCGGACGGAGACAATTTAGATAATTGCGGTGTGATCTGAGCAATGCGGTCAAAGTCATCCAAGGTCAACTCTACCCCCGCTTCATGGGCGATAGCCGGCAAATGAAGCGCCGTATTGGACGAGCCGCCCAAAGCCATATCGAGGGCTACCGCATTTTCAAAGGCTTCACGCGTCATGATATCCTTCGGACGGAGGTTTTCCTTGAGAACCTTTACGGCCTGCATACCGGCCAACTTCGCCAAACGTAAACGCTCGGAATATACGGCAGGAATAGTTCCGTTACCGGGAAGGCCCATGCCGAGAGCTTCCGTCAGACAGTTCATCGTGTTGGCTGTATACATACCCGAACAGGATCCGCACGTAGGACATGCGCTGTTTTCGATATCCTGCAGTTCCGCATCGTCCATTTCACCGGTTTGATGCTTGCCGACCGCTTCAAATACATCGGATAAGCCGATTTTTTTACCCTTATGTACACCGGCCAACATAGCGCCGCCGGATACAAATACGGATGGAATATTAAGCCGAGCCGCAGCGATTAACATGCCCGGTACGACCTTATCGCAGTTCGGGATGAACACCATCGCATCGAACGGCGTCGCCATCGCAGTGGCTTCGATAGAGTCCGCGATGATATTACGAGTCACCAAGGAGTATTTCATGCCGATGTGGTTCATCGCAAGGCCGTCACAAATGCCGATTGTATTGAACTCGATCGGAACACCGCCTGCGTTGCGGATACCGTCCTTTACGGCTTGCACAATATTTTTGAGTCCTACGTGACCTGGAATAATTTCGTTGAAAGAATTCGCAATGCCGATAACGGGTCTGCCCATTTCCTCGTCAACAAAGCCCAATGCCTTCAATAACGATCTATGTGGTGCACGTGCCACGCCCGTTTTCAAATTGTCACTTCTACAACTCATGATGATCTCCTCGTTTCCTTTGAAAGTATCCACTTGGACGGCTTTCACAAAATAAAAAAGACGATTCCTATGAATCGCCTTAAAAGTTTACAAATGATATTTCTCTTGTTTACAGAATTCCCAGATACATAAATAAGCCTATGTACCCCTTGGAAAATATACATATAAGAAACAAACCATATAGCCAAATCTTATTGATTGTATATTAAACCATTCGCGGAACTTCTAAGACAAAAACGTGTTAAGTTGTTGTTCATAATTCGAATGTTTTTAATAATCACGACGAGCGCGATAATCAACAAGCTGATGACTAAACCTAACATGTTTCCTCCTGAAATAATCTGTAATATGAAATTATAATATCACGTTACATTGTGCTATGCAAGATAAACATTAGTCTAATACGGGAAAACATCATAAAAATTTATGAGGGTTGGGTATAGAAAAAATCTATCTCAAAATTAATTTTTACCCCATTAAACCATATAACGAAATGATCCCCCGCCGTAGCGAGGGATCATGTACATTATAAAATACCGAAAAACCACATGCCGAACGTGCCGCCCCAGAAGTGAATCAAGAAGCTCACAACGGATATGGCGAGGCCTACGCGCCACCACGTACCTTGCGGCACATAGCCGGAGCCGAAGAAAATCGGCGTTACACCGGAGCTATAATGGGTTAACGTACAACCCGGGCTGTTCATCAAACCGAACAGCAAGATGGTGAACGGAATCGGTGCACCCATCGCGACCAGAATCGCCGCAAAGGCGGAGAACAACGCCGTAATACGGGCCGTGCCGCTGGCAAAGAAGTACTGAGAATACACGAAGGTTGCGGAAATAATGAAGGACGCCCAGAACCAGTCAAAACCGGCTAAATGCTGACTGACAAAATCGGCAAAAACGGCCACCACGCCGAGTTTACCGAGAAGTCCGGCCATGCCTACAAGGGTGCCCATCCAGATGAGGATATCCCAACCGGTGCGTTCACCTAGGATGTCCTCCCATGTAAGGGATCCCGTTACAACGCAAGCCAATACTCCCATCATCGCAATCACGGTAGGATGAAGCTTAGTCCAAATCGCGGTGGCCCAAAGCAAGATACAAAGCACAAAGATAATAGCCACGGAAATCTCGGCCTTCGTAACAGGTCCGAGAGCATCCAGTTCCTTTTGAGCCATCGCGGCCGCTTCAGGGGTTTCCCTGATTTCAGGCGGATAAATCTTGTAAATGAACCACGGCATCAGGATCATACAGATAACACCCGGAATAACACCGGCCTGAAACCATTCCCACCACGAAATATCGTAGCCGAACAGCTTCGCACCTAATGATGTAATCAACAAGTTGCCGCTGCAGGCGGTCAGGAATATCGTGACCGTAATGGTGTTAATCGTATGTGCCGTCGTCATCAGATACGCACCGATACGTCGAGACGTAGAAGCGTGCGGTTCGGAACCGAAGGCAAGAGAAATATTCTGTACAATCGGAAATATAATACCGCCGCCCCGTGCCGTATTGGACGGCGTCGCCGGCGAAATAATCAAATCGGTACACGCCAGAGCATAGGCCAGTTTCAAAGAGCTGGTGCCGAAGGCCCTGATCAAGGTGTACGCAATGCGCCTACCGAGTCCTGAATTAATAATGCCCCGCGAGAAGAATACGGCCGCCACGATGAGCCATACATTGGCCTCCGCATAACCGCCGAGAGCCTGCACCATGGTAATGGACTGTGTCGCCACCGCCGCTACGATACCGAACAGAGCCATGATACCCGTCGGCCAGGGCCGTAAAATAAAGCCTACAATCGTAGCCGTAAAAATAGCTAATAAATGCCAGCCTTCCGGCTTAATCGCCTCCGTATGAGGCAAGAACCAAATAATGAGCCCCACAAAAAATGTCAAGGCCGCTCGTATCCATGTATTCATAGGACCTCCCTCTAAATATGCACACACATTAACAGCACACGTTCAATTACAATTACAATTACAATTACAATTACAATTAATTATAAGGCGCGCATCACACATAACCGCCATACCTTATCAGCAACTTTCTAAAAAAGCTTTGATTTTAGGATTTCGCTGCAGCTCATCCATCTGTTCCGGCGATAACAACTTCACCTTATCCCGATCTTTATTCACGAGGCAGAGAAATCCGATATAATCCCCCTTATTCGCGCGGAACTGATGAATCGTACTGCCCGGAATTTCGATGAAATCACCGGACTCAACATCATGAATGTCATCCCCCAGTAACAGCTGCCCCTTCCCCCTAAATATCATGACCATATGAGTATGTTCATGATACTCCAATGTGGAATAACCGCCGGGCAGACATTCAAAATAGCGGAATTGACAAGGAATATCGTAAGCACCGTCATAGAGGACCTGTCGCGTCACATCCTTAAAAGGACTGCCGTCCTGCTTGTATACCAAAGTATCTACGCCATCCCACTTGAAATTTTGCGCATCAAACTTGCGTATCATCTTATCACCTCATTACAAAAAAGGGCTGCATCGAAACAATGTTTCAATACAGCTCCATAAGTCCGATTATTTAAAGAGACGTTTCAATGTACCCATTAAACCATGACTGTGCTTATGTACACCGTCCGCGACGGATGCCACTTCAAAGCCCGTCTTTTCGATGGCCGTTGTAATCGTCTCAACAGATACCTTAGCCGGATCAAAAGATACGGTCGCCGTTTTTTCCGGCAAATCCACCTCCGCACTCAATACGCCCGGTAATCCTAACGATGCATCTTCTACGGTTTCTTTACAATTACTGCACATCATGCCCGGTACGGTAAATACCTTTGTAACAACGCCATTATCTTCGCCGCAACCACAATCTT
Source organism: Veillonella rodentium (assembly GCF_900187285.1). NCBI lineage: Bacteria > Bacillati > Bacillota > Negativicutes > Veillonellales > Veillonellaceae > Veillonella > Veillonella rodentium. The sequence goes on from NZ_LT906470.1 coordinate 1,635,842, forward strand.
TACACATAGTGATACCTCCTAATCTTCAGTTTCCTTATGTTTATCATCATTTTTGGCCCCTGCCGTCACATCGATGGTCGTCGCTTTTTTAACGGCTTCCTTCGTTTCGTCTACAGCTTTTTTAGGCCCCGATATGGCATCTTTAAACTCATTGATGCCCTTACCGATAGCTTTACCCACTTCAGGTAATTTTCCAGGTCCGAAGATAACTAGAGCAATCACTAATATAACTATTAATTCAGGTGTTCCTATAGACCCCATATGTATCTCCTTTGTTTCTACTTATACTACATTCTTTAGTGTACATCATCATAAGCGGCTTTGTCCACATACCAGGTCATATCTTCCTGTGAAAGTACCGCCCCCGGCAACACGCGACCGATGCGCTTGTCCCAGGCCGTATCTTCGTAGTCCTCACGCTGGTACAACACCTTTGTTAAAGCCGCCTTCTTGCTTTCACCGGTTACAGTAAACCATACCGCATCAGTTCTAGCGAGAAACGAGAATGTCATGGAAATACGTTCCCATACCTTGCCGTCCTCAACGGCCACCACATCGTGATCCGTTATACGCAATGCATGAGACCCCGCAAATAACCCGGCCGTATGACCGTCTTCACCGAGGTCGAGAATCGCCAGATCAAGACCGCCTTTCTTGCACGCCTTGAGAACCGTCTGAACCTCTTTCTCATATTCCCCGGCCGCCTCCACGACGGTCTTGGATTCTGTGTTAATCGGCAGAAAATGAGCCGCACCACGAGCTTTACACAATAGATAAGGCTTTACGCGATTATAGTAATTATCCTCATGAGATTGCGGCAAAAAACGTTCATCCGTCCATACAAAGAATACCCGCTCCCAGTTCAAACGATCGATATACTCCGGAGAATTGAGCATTTCCAATAATCCGTTTACCACCGTTCCCCCTGTAATACCCACGACACAAGTCTCGGTACGGGCGATTTCCTCATTGGTGAAAGCGATAAAATCCTCCACCATAGCATTCACGACATCATCAGGACTGTCATAACACTTAATTGTATCTTGAGCCATCTAATATGGACCTCCTAAAACTATTTCAATAGTTCTATTATATACACTTTTTCTGTGTAATGAAAGCAAAACCGATGTAACTCAATAGTTGGAGCCACATCGGTTCTAATTATATTTGTATCTTCTTATGAATTACAGGAAATTCCATTCCATATATTCATAAATCCATATTAATTTTGACCAAATTTAGGACGGCGACGCTCTGTGAAAGCACGTACACCTTCTTTGAAGTCCTCTGAAAGACCTAATGCACATTGGTTTTCTACCTCAAACTTCTTGTACTCTTCCCAACCTGCTAAGAAGCTATTCCACATCATTTCCTTCATAACGCGGTAAGATTGTGCAGGTCCTTTTGCCAACTTCTCAACAAGGCGTCTTGTAGCGGTCTCCAGATCCTCTAGTTCGCAAACCTTATACACAAAGCCAAGTTCCTTACCCTTTTCAGCAGATACGGCTTCACCGGTCATAACGATATGCATAGCACGGTTCATACCAATAGAACGAGCTAGTAGGAATAAACCGCCTGCATCAGGAGCAAGGCCAACGTTTACAAAGGCTTGAATAAAGCGTACGTTATTAGCAGCCACAACAAAGTCCGCTGCCAAAGCCATATTGAAGGCAGCACCTGCTGCAGCGCCTTGAAGGCTCATGATAACAGGTTTTGGTAACTTCTTCATAGCCATAGAAATCTCAGCTACCAGTTCAACGATTTCAAATAAAGACTCAGTATCCCCTTCGTTTACAGCGCGCTCCATCTCCGTTAAATCACCACCCGCAGAGAACACCTTCCCCTCTGCATTGATGAGCAATGCACGAACACTTTCATCATTATGAGCTTTATCTAAAACCTCAAGGATCTCCTTGCACATCTCGATATTAAAACCATTCGCCACAGTAGGACGATTAAACGTCAATGTGCCGATGCCGTTGTCTACGACATACTGAATTGTATTATATATCATAAATCGATCTCCTATATACAACAATTTATCTGCTCCGCTATCTATACCGCTAATAAACGCGCTTAAAATACAATCGCCCAAACCTTGCCCAGATAGCAACTTACAGCAAACATTCTATCGAAAATATTCGATTGCAATTCTATTATAGGAGAATTAAGTATAGATGTAAATACAATCTTATAATCACAATACAACGTTATGTAAAAATTATACCTTCTAGGATCCCAAGCTAGTATAACAAACCTTTAGTGCGTAAATATCGCTCAGCAACATCATGAGGTTTCTGTCCTTCCGATTCCACCTCGTAGTTCATATATGACATATCCTGATTCGTAATCGTATGTGTCAATTTCATCAATACCGCTTCTAGCTCGGGATGCTTCTTTAGCACATCCATTCTGACCACATTGCCGCAAATATACGACGGATATAAATGTTTATCATCCTCAAGAACGACGATAGACGCATAACTCAACTGCCCGTCAGTAGTAAATATAGGCATGGCATCCACATGTCCGCTTTCAATAGCCTGATATTTCAAACCTATATCCATATCCTTCATATCTTTAAAGTGCATGCCATATACCCGCTGTAATCCCGAATACCCATCTTGACGCCCGAAGAAATCATATTCCCCGCCCAAAATTAATTGTGATGAAACCTTCGCTAAATCCGAATATGTTTTCAAGTTATATTTGTTAGCAATATCCTTACGTACAGCCATCCCATATGTATTATTGAAGCCATACATACCTACCCATTTAAATTGATAAGTAGCCTCGTAAGCGCGCTGTAATTCATCAAATAAATTTTCACTATATTGCGTATCTCGTTTTAGTACTGCATTCCAACCGGTGCCTGTATATTCAGGATAGATATCAAATTCACCGGACTCCATGGCCGGTTGAATATTAGAGGTTCCTCCGCCGACTCCGGCTGTTACTTCAACAGCTAAATCTGTATCCTGTTCAATAAGAAGTTTCAACATATCGCCCAAAATCAACTGCTCTGTCATCGGTTTTGTAGCTACATGAATTACATCGGATTGTTGCGACGGCCACATGACCATGCCAATACCGCTGATTATCACAATAAAGGTTGCAATACCAATACGTTTAAGAGCTCTCGAATAACGCCCTCTATATAGTATAACTTTCTCAAAAAGACCCAATACCCCATCCATAACCAATGCTAAAAAAGCAATCAGTAAACTGCCGGCTACGGTCATAGTCGTATTATTTGTGGTAATACCTCGATAAATAGCTACACCAAGGCCTCCGGCACCAATAAAAGATGCTACCCCGGTAAGCGCTATAGTCATAACCAGCATATTTCGTATACCTACCATAATTACCGGAAAGGCTAAAGGTAATTCAATATATAGTAAACATTGTACACGAGATAATCCCAGCGATGTAGCCGCTTCAATCATTTCTTTATCAATACCGCTTAACCCGATATATGTATTTCTCACCATCGGCAATAATGCATATATCACAAGAGCAATCACCGCCGTTGCGTTACCAATCCCGGAAAAGGGAATCAAAAAGCCCAGCATTGATATGGATGGTATGGTATACAAGAAATTAATAACCATCATGGTCGGATGAACTGCTCGACGATACTCGTTAAGTAAAATACCCGCAACTACTCCCAGAATAATGGCAATTACACTGGAAAGCAAAGCTATGCCGATATGTTCCCATAACAGACCGGAGAAAAAGCTCCAATTCTCAACTAATAAATGATATACATTTTCTATCATACATCCTCCGATACACAGGTAAATATATATTATGAAAGAACAACTACCTTTTTACCTGCATACTTACCAGAATCAATATCCTGATGAGCCTCACGAACTGCATCTAATTCATGATAAACCCGTCCGATTGGCAGTTGTACTTCATTCCGTTCTAAACGACGTAACATATCATGAAATACAGTTACCGGTAAATCTTCAAATTCCCCGGAATAGGTAGTAAAGAAAACTCCGCTGGGAACAGAGAAACAGTCAAATTCCGGTATAATCCATTGCTGGTTCAATGCCCCGGTAAAACATAAATGACCACCGACTTTAATATAGCTTAAATCTTGCATAACTACATTACTACCGACTAACTCTAATACCCCATCTACACCATAAGGTGCGATCTCTCGTATTTGTGTATCCAAAGTACCATCATCTAGCACGACATGATCAACACCATATTGTTTTAAAATATCGATATTTGAAATACGACGTGTAGAGGATATGACTGTAACACCTATATCCTTAGCCAATAAAGCAGCCATAAGACCTACAGACGAAGTACCGCCGTGAATGAATAATGTATCCCCCGATTTCATTAACAACCCCTTAGATAAAGAACCATATGCAGTTTGCATCATTTCCGGCAAAGCACCCAGAATATGCCAAGGTAAATCAGATGAAAATGGCAAAAGATGTTTCTCCGGCACCAACATATACTCCGCATAAGATCCATTCAGTGAACGACCTAATCCCCCCATCATTGTCGCCACCTGCTCGCCTACGCGAAGAAAGCTGTCGGGATTAACCTCTTCAACAATACCTACCCCTTCAATTCCCAGCACACGGGGATAAGAAAAATCGGGTGACGATAAGCCCTTCCGACTGAATATCTCTGACTGGTTAATTCCGAACGCTTTTACCTTAACCACAGCAAACCCTGGTTTCAATTGAGGTTTTTCTATTTCTACGGGAGTCATTGCATCTATTTCACAGGGACCTGTCAACTGAATAGCTTTCATCAATTCCATAACAATATCTCCTATCATTTATAATATTCAGATTTCAGATTGTCCAAAATACGCTCCAAATACGACTCAAACTCTTTAATTTCAACATCGCTGAATCCATCATAAAAAATATCACTCAAAGCATCACTGATCTCATTGCCTACAACCTGTTGTTCTCGTCCAAGAGCAGATACGCCATAAATACGCTTCCTTTTATCATTACAATCATCATAACCGATAATTAAACCCTGCTGTTCCATACGTTTCAGCATAATTGACAACGTGCTGTTCGCCAAGCCTGTAATATCCGCAATATCAGATGCCGTACGTTCCCCTTCATCCCATAAAACCGACAGAATCTTTCCTTGTTCACCATTAAATAAAGCTCTTGTATCAGCTTGTAACAACCGATTGAATAATCGAGTATTCAAATATTTGATTTTATGAACTAAAAAACCGCCTTGCTTCGACTTCATAAGTATATGCCGCTTTCTTTACCTAAATATTTTTATATAAAACTATCTATACAAATAGTACTATATAAAAATAAATATAGCAAATATACCGTCATACAAGGTCAGATAATTATTAGTACCACTATAATGTAAACAACAAAAAACACCTGCAGACATTGTCTGCAGGTGTAATAACCTGTTTTCCAAATATTAACGTTTGGAGAATTGGCTTGCTTTGCGGGCTTTTTTAAGACCGTATTTTTTACGTTCTTTCATACGTGGGTCACGAGTCAAGAAGCCAGCTTTTTTCAAAGATTGACGAAGTTCGCCATCTACGTCCAATAACGCACGGGAGATACCGTGACGAATTGCACCGGCTTGACCGGAAGGACCGCCACCAGCTACAGTTGCGATAACATCGTATTGTTCAACTGTGTTAGTCAAATTCAAAGGTTGTTTTACGATCAATTCCAAAGTTTGGCGACCGAAATAATCATTAAGTTCACGTTTGTTAACAGTGATTTTACCTGTGCCCGGTACCAGACGAACTCTAGCAACGGAAGATTTTCTACGACCAGTGCCGTAATATTGTGCTACTGCCATTATATGTTCCTCCCTCTAGATTATCGTACGGAAATTTCTAACACTTCTGGTTTTTGAGCTGCATGTGGATGCTCAGGACCAGCGTATACATTTAATTTACGGTATTGTTGTGCACCCAATTTATTTTTTGGAAGCATACCACGAACTGCCATCTCAACAACACGTTCAGGTTGTTTTTCAAGCATCATGCTCAATTTAGTAAAACGAGCACCACCTGGATAACCGGAATGACGGAAATATTCCTTCTGCTCTAATTTTTTACCGGTTACGCGAATTTTTTCAGCGTTTACAACAATCACATGGTCACCAGTGTCTACGTGTGGTGTGAAAGTCGGTTTATTTTTGCCCCGAAGAACTTTTGCAACTTCGGCAGCAAGGCGTCCTAAAGTTTTACCTTCAGCGTCAACAACATACCATTTCCGTTCGATTGTGTTCGGATTGGCCATAAATGTAGTTTTCATGCTGCATATCCTCCTAATAACGTCATAATTCTACCAAAATCAGCTAGTCCTCTGCTTCCGGGGCTAATGGAAACACGACATAAGCCTACCCGAACAGTATACAGATTTTATAAGGCTATGTCAATTAAAATTTAACAGTTATGTGCTGTCAGTTATGTGCTGTCATCAAATTATTTTTTTAGTATAGAATTACATTGCTGTATTACGTCATTCAATACGGTCTGATCAGTATTAAGAACAAATTTAACCCAATTATCACGCCAACTGCCTCCCAATTGAGCGTCTACTTTTATATGTCCATATGATTTGCATATAATATGGACATAATCATCCGAATCATCATAAGCAATACGAACCTCTCCATCTAATGTAATATATATTAATTTGAGTTGACTGATTAATTGTCTAAATTGATTTACAGTATAAACAAATGTGCCTCGTCCGGAAAAATCACCACTTTTAATATACACACTAAAGGCAATACACTCCTCTCGAGACTCAACATCAGCAATATAGTTTTCTTCTAACTCAACACGTATAACATCCATTAATCTCCTCTAAATAATAAAAAATGAATAGTCCCCTTTATTATCTTGCATTAGCAAAAACCTACTTATATTACATATAACTTTATATTGTGCAGGAAATTTATATATTTATATAGAATTATGAATATATAATATCAAAAATTGATAAAAGTTTAATTTAGATTTTGTAAAACAACACATATTATATCTGTACTTCTATAATCTAGGAGATGATAATATGAATCTAGAAAATAAAAACTCATTTCTCTTAAATAGTGCTCTATTTTTTTCAACAATGGGAAGCACAGCAACAACACTAGGCTTTATAACATATATATTTAATACCACCCACAGTCCCTTTAATACAGGGGCAGTTACGATAGCAACATTATTAGTTGGAATGTTATTAGGCCCATTTTTAGGGATACTTGTAAAAGAAAAGGGCTTAATGTGGTCTATGGTAGTTCCTGAAATAGTTTCGGGTTTTATATTATTATTTTTTGTTTTCATAGATAATCTTTATCTAGTATATATCATAGCTTTTCTTATAGGTTTTAATAATAAAATTTTAGGAATCGCTAGACTTTCTTTTATACCTAATATAACAAATGATCTAGTCAAATTTAATGCACTGCTCCGGTCTATTAATCGTTTTGCATTGATAAGTGGTTCCTTATTATTTAGTGTTATAATTAATTACTCTTTAACGATGGTGTTTGTTATTGATGCAATTACTTATATTATTTCAGCCTACCTACTTTATCGATTAAATAGAAATGTGAGAATACAATCACACTCAACTATCTCCCAAAAAACTATTAGACAAAGCATCTATGACCGTATTCAACTTTTAATAAAAGGATATAAATTATTATTCCTAAATAAAAAAATTAATTTTATAGTTTATTTGGGTATATTAGCTAGAATATTTTATATGTGTATTCCAATTCTACTATTAATATTTATTAAAGATATCTTACATTTAACTGATAGTCAGTATGGATATACGCAAACAATCTCTAGATTGGCATCATTCATTGTTTTTGGAATTCTTGCTAAATATTTCACCATTAACTTAGCAACGAGTTTTAAAAAGATTTTGTTTGCTTAATTGTAGAATGAAATTGAACAAATAAAAAATCCATAGTGAACCTTGTGTTATGATTTAGGTGCCTAATCAAAATATAACCGAGGTAATCACTATGGACTACAATAATCATAACACGACATTACGCACAAACAAACACTTAAACTTCGAAGAACGATTTTATTTAGAAAAGAGAATCGTTCTAGGAGACAGTATTACTGCAATTTCACGTGCACTGGGCCGTTCCAGAACAACTATTTATACAGAATTAAAACGCGGTACTGTAATTCAAATTCGACAAGGTAAATCTCAACTTGTATATTTAGCTGATTCTGGACAGGCAACCTATGAAAGACAACGTATGGGCTCCTTTAATACCATGAGAGTTGGTGCTATAGAATCTTTTATAAATTGGATTGAAAGCAAAGTTCTAAATGATCATTGGTCCTTTGATGCTGCTGTTGGATATGCTAAACATAAGGGTTTGTTTGTGCGTAATGAAATGGTTTGTGCTAAAACTTTATATAATTATCTTCACAAAGGTGTATTGGGAATAAAAGCAATTGATTTACCATTGGTAGTACGGCGTTCCCAACGAAAATCTACTTCTAGAAAACATAAGCGAGAACTTGGTAAATCCATAGAGCTTCGTGATCCTAATATTGAAACGCGCGAGGAATTCGGACATTGGGAATTAGATACCGTCCGTGGAATAAAAGATAAGACAGACCATGTTTTAATCTCTTTACTTGAGCGTAAAAGCAGATTGTATGTGGCTTTACGATGTCCATCAGCACGGGCTACTGATGTAAAAGAAACACTGCATGCATGGTTAAATACGTTTAAAGATGTTAATCTAGCCTGCTTATGTAAAACAATAACTGCAGATAACGGTTTAGAGTTTTCAGAGATATCTGATTTAGAAAATGAAACTTTGTCTATTTATTTTGCTCGACCTTATTCTGCTTGGGAACGTGGATCGAACGAAAGGCATAATGGTTTACTTCGTAGATGTATACCGAAAGGAATGCCAATAAAAGCCGTTTCAGAGGAAACAATTCAACGAACACTTCAATGGTGTAATAATTTGCCACGCAAGCTTCTAAATTATAGAACCCCTTTGGATGTCTTTCTTGAAGAAGTTAATAAAATTGTAGATTTGGATACTGTTCAATTTCATATTGCAATTTAAGAAAGATTTTGTTTCCTCTTTTTATACTATATGGGGGAAGTATTTTTTGCATAGGCTATATAGAAACAATAGAACAACTTTATATTCTATATAGTATATCTGAAATATTATTATTTACAGCCGTTGTTTTAGTTCATGCATATATACAATCTATTTTTTCACAGGAAGAGTTAACATTAGCTAGCGATTCTGTAAGTACAGGCTTCTCTATTGGATCAATATTATCAATAACTATATTTACAAACTTAGCAAATGTATTACCGCTACATGATGTATTTTTTATATGTGGACTGGGGATAATCATAAGTACCGTTATTATAATAAGCTATACTCGATTAAATCAAGAAAGATAAATTTTATGATAATTATTTGATTTACCCTTTTATAAATAATACACACATAATATATAAAAAATCCGCAGTGCGTTGCACTGCGGATTTTTGCACCAAATTATTTGGAGTACAATTCGACGATAAGTGTTTCGTTAACTTCGATAGGAAGTTCTTCACGTTGAGGAAGACGAGTGAAAGTAGCTTTGAAGCCGTCCAAATCTTTTTCAATGTAAGGAAGTTCGAAAGAACGAAGTTCTTGGAAGTTAGTTTTGAACATTTCGTTGTCACGAGATGCTTCGCGTAATTCGATTACATCGCCTGGTTTGCAGGAAAAGGAAGGAATGTCTACGCGACGACCGTTTACCAGGATGTGACCATGGTTTACCATTTGACGAGCTTGACGAATGGAGTTACCGAAACCGATGCGATATACAAGGTTATCAAGGCGTTGTTCCAAAAGGATCAACATATTTTGACCTGTAACACCTTGCATTTTTTTCGCTTTATCATAATAGCGTACGAACTGGCGTTCTAGCAAGTTGTAGTAAGCTTTAACTTTCTGTTTTTCTAATAATTGTGTGCCATACTCAGACATTTTCTTCTGACGTTGGTCTTTCTTGACGCGATTCAAGGCTTTTGCGTGACCGAATACGTTCACACCAAAGCGACGACAAAGTTTGAATCGAGCCTCTCTTCTCGTTGCCATGTGATTATCACCTCATAGTTTAAATAAAAAAATCCGTACCTACACATAAAGGTACTTATAAATAATATCACTTCCCCCTAACCATGTCAATTAGTGATACCTGTGAAAGTTATTGAAACAAATGCATAACGATCTTTTGAAAGTATAACTTTTACGATAAACCTGTCTACTATATCGATTCCGCATGATTCATCGCATTTTGTAGATTTAGATGAAAAAATACTTGTGATATGCTACAATACGATTAAGTAAGGTAATAGTTAGCATGGGAGTTTTATGATTAAATTGGGGGATCCATATGAAAGAATTACCTACAATGCAAGAGCTGCAAAGTTTTATTACCTATAATAAAACAGGTAGCTTTACATTAGCTGCACAATCTATGAATATTACACAGTCTGCTTTCAGCGCTCAAATGAAAAAATTGGAGCGCTTAATAGGCGTGAAATTAATATCCCGCTCGACACGAGGCAGTCGTTTGACACCGGAAGGCGAATTGTTCCTGCCTGAAGCGGAGCAAGTACTGGATACATTGGAACGGGCGATTCAATCCATCCGGCTAGCGAGCAAGGTGGAACGACCTATCCTGAATATCGGCGTACTACGCAGCTTGGGCGATATCCGCCTGAACGGCTATGTATCACATTTTTTCCGCAATCATCCGGAATTCTCCGTCAGCATCTATGATATGGAAGAAGAAGAACTGATGCTCGACTTGCGCGAGAACCGCATCGACATCGCCCTTCTCTATTTACCGAACAATAAGGATATGTCCCTGTATGAATCAACGGCGCTTCGTGAGGATGAGTTCGTCTATTATGCACCGAATCTGATTGAAGGTATGAAAACCGCCAGTCTCAAATCGATTCAGCAGCAGCCGTTGCTCATGTATCCGCCTAAATACTTTATGTATCGTACATTAAAAAACTATGTCGGCAACGGACAGCAGAATATCCATATCCGCGGCAGCCGGTTATCCAATCCGTACACGATGATCGACTACTGTCAGAAGAATAACTCCGGTTGTATCGTGGCTCGACAAATCCTGGATTCCTTAAACATTTCGGACGGTTATGTTCCGTTGGAAAAACCGTTTAAATTACAAGTATGCTTTGCATTTAAGAAAAATAACTCCAAAACGGAAACCATGAATACATTCATGGATTATGTACAACGTGAATCCCCTGCACAAATATGATTATGCTCTTATCAATTCTATTCTTTATACTCGCAGGCCTCGCCGAAATCGGCGGCGGCTATCTCGTGTGGCTTTACATGCGCGATGACAAAGGTCCTTTATATCTTCTGGCCGGTGCGCTCATACTCATACTATACGGCATCATCCCCACCTTTCAGCCGGAGGCGAATTTCGGAAAGGTCTACGCCGCATACGGCGGTGTATTCATCGCCCTCTCCATCCTATGGGGGTGGCTCATAGACGGATTACGTCCCGATATGCATGATATTCTGGGCGGACTTGTCTGCCTCGTCGGCGTTTATATCATCATGTATGCACCAAGGTAAGATGATATGTATAGCCGGAATATAAAACGATATATATACGTCGACATAAAACGATAAAAGCGGTTGTCCGAAGACAACCGCTTATTTTGGTGGACGATGACAGGATCGAACTGCCGACATCCTGCTTGTAAGGCAGGCGCTCTCCCAGCTGAGCTAATCGTCCATGTTGGTGACCCGTCCGGGAATCGAACCCGGGATACCGCCGTGAAAGGGCGGTGTCTTAACCGCTTGACCAACGGGCCGCAATTGGTGACTCACCCGCGACTCGAACGCGGGACACCCTGATTAAAAGTCAGGTGCTCTGCCAACTGAGCTAGTGAGTCATGTAAAGTTTTGGCAGGGGTAAAAGGATTCGAACCTTTGAATAACGGAGTCAGAGTCCGTTGCCTTACCGCTTGGCGATACCCCTACATAGTGGTATACCAGTACCAGAAATAAAAAATGGCTCCCCGAGTAGGACTCGAACCTACGACCGATCGGTTAACAGCCGATTGCTCTACCGACTGAGCTATCGAGGAACATATGGAGCGGGAAACGAGATTCGAACTCGCGACCCCCGCCTTGGCAAGGCGGTGCTCTACCGCTGAGCTATTCCCGCATGTGGTGGACGATGACAGGATCGAACTGCCGACATCCTGCTTGTAAGGCAGGCGCTCTCCCAGCTGAGCTAATCGTCCATGTGGTGACCCGTCCGGGAATCGAACCCGGGATACCGCCGTGAAAGGGCGGTGTCTTAACCGCTTGACCAACGGGCCATGATTGGTGACTCACCCGCGACTCGAACGCGGGACACCCTGATTAAAAGTCAGGTGCTCTGCCAACTGAGCTAGTGAGTCATATGCCAGTAGGCAGTCTCAAAAGAGAAATGGCTCCCCGAGTAGGACTCGAACCTACGACCGATCGGTTAACAGCCGATTGCTCTACCGACTGAGCTATCGAGGAACGTATGGAGCGGGAAACGAGATTCGAACTCGCGACCCCCGCCTTGGCAAGGCGGTGCTCTACCGCTGAGCTATTCCCGCATACAGAACTGATAATTAACATAACATAATTATCAATCTGTCGTCAAGAAGAATTTAAGTCTGTCCTGACTGCCTTATAATAATATCAATTTACCTATATAGTGTCAATGGTTTTATATGAATTTTATAATCTTAGCTGGTGTTCCTACAACTACAGCGTTATCAGGTATATCTTTTGTTACCGTACTATTGGCACCTACTATAGAATTTTTACCAACAGTTACACCGGGTAATATAGTGACATTGGCCCCGAGCCAAGCATTTTCTTTAATATGAATAGGTTTTAGTTCTAAACCTCTTCGTTTATTAGGATCTATACTATGATTAACAGTTATTAATGAACACCTAGGACCTATTAAAACATGATCATCAATCTGAATGCCACCTAAATCGGTAAAGAATACATCTTTGTTAATAAAAACATGCTTTCCCACCACAGTATGTTTTCCGAAGTCCGTATGAAATGGAGTATGTACAAATACTGACGGATCAATATTAGCATCCCATAACTTTGATAATTGCTCACGTATATTTGATTGCAATGGCGGTATTTGATTCAGAGAACTATTTTCTACCATAGCAGATTCTAATAGCTGATGGATTCTTTCAAACAAATATGAGTTTTCTGGAATTGAAATAGACTTGTTTATTTTAAGTATTTCTAACCATGTAGAGGCATTCCCTAGGGCAGACTCTAGTTTTTCTTCATTAAATGTATTCATAATCATACCTTATTTTAATTAATTTACCTTATGCATATAGTATAGCTTTACTTCCTAAGCATAACAATTTACTATAATATATATCCAGACATTAGTTATTCCTATGTCTGAACTTGAAAGTAATACATTGATTATATTTATCTCAGCCATTTATATATTTTTCAAATCATAAAGTGAGGTCCCATGGAATTACGTGTACTTGAATACTTTGTTATAACGGCTACAGAAAAAAACATGACTAAAGCGGCTCAACGTCTACACATTACGCAACCAACCCTCTCCATTCAATTACGAGAATTGGAGAATGAGGTTGATACTATACTATTTGAACGTACGAATCGTGGTATAGTGCTTACACAAGATGGAGAATATTTCTTTGATAAAGCAAAACAAATATTAACTTTAGTATCTAATACGGTATCAAATTTACAGACTACAGATAATATAACCGGAATATTAGCATTAGGTGGTGCAGAAACAATACAAAATCAATTCTTATTTGATATAGTTCACTCGATTCAAAAAAAACATCCACGCATCCAGTTATCTTACACGAGTGCTAATGCTGATCATACTATGCATAACCTTGATACAGGATTAATCGAATTTGCCGTCACTATGGGTAATGTTGATACAAGAAAATATAATACTATATCTTTACCCTATACAGATTACTGGGTACTGATTACGAGAAATGATTCTCCCCTTGCAAACCTTCCCCATATAACTAACACAGACTTGTATGAGGAGCCATTAATTATATCAGGTCAAACGAATGCAGATTTATTTATCGCTTCATGGGTTGGAAAACCATTGGAGGAAATACATATTGCAGGTTATTATAATCTCGTTTATAACGCATCTGTTATGGCAAGAGCTGGCATCGGCTCAGTACTTACTGTCGAGGGCCTCATAAATACAGAGGGAACAAATCTTGTTACTATTCCATTATCACCAAAACTCGACATTGGCTGTCACCTATTATGGAAGAAGAATACCGCCCTTTCACCTATAGGAAAACTCTTCTTAACACAATTACAACAGCACATAGAACAATATACTGAAAATCGCTAATTAAATATTAGGCAGTACAACTTAGAGAAATACCCTCTGTTGTTAGAACAAATACTAACAACAGAGGGTATTTCTACTTATAGTTATATTATTTATCTAAATTAGTACGGAAGAAATCCGCCATTTTTTGAATAGGAATGAGCTTTAAGTTGTCATATAAATCTACATGGTTTGCCCCTGGAACAACTACTAACTCTTTATTAGGGCCTGCTTTTTTGTAAGCATTTTCAGAGAAGTATCGGGAGTGAGCTTTATCGCCTGTTATAATCAAAATAGGACGATTACCCAGTTCGTCTATATGTTCCATCAATTCAAAATTAAAGAAACCGTATTTAGCTCGATTGTCCCACATTGTATTGGAATTAATAGAACGTGGGTGATATGCCCGATCACGATAATAATTATAAAACACTGTAGTTACAGGATCCGCATCTGCAGGTAATGTTTCCGGTAATATACGAGTCCCTTTATCTACATAACCTTGTGCATCCACCGGCATCTCATGTAAAGAGCGAATTTGTTTACCGCTATCAACACCTTCCCAGCGTTCTTTCGCCATTTCCCGCTTAACTGCTTCGCGTTGTTCTGGCGTATAATAAGCGCCATTATAATGATCACGAATACTTTCAGCCATATCATACATAGCAGTTGTAGCAACGGCCTTGATACGCACATCATTGATAGCAGCTGTCACGGCCGGGCCGGATAAACCGCAGATACCCAATGCTCCGATACGGTCACGATTTACAAAATCAAGAGTTCCTACAAAATCAACAGCCGCACTAAAGTCCTCCGTATAGATTTCCGGAGATGCCATATCACGTACAGCACCGCCACTTTCACCTGTAAAAGACGGATCGAATGCAACTGTTACAAATCCCTGTTTTGCCAGTTCTTGTGCATGTAAACCGGAGGACTGCTCCTTAACCGCACCAAATGGTCCGCTAATTACGATGGCATCATATTTTTTAGATGCATCAAAATCTTTTGGTAAATACATATGACCGACTACTTCGATACCAAAACGATTTGGGAATCTCACATCGACAGCTTTAATATTCTTATCAACAGCGAATACACGTGTATCTTCCTTAATAGAATCACTGACCGTCGCATTTTGTAAATGAGCAGCTTCTTGTAGATTATCGATAGTTGTTGCTGCAAATGAATTTGTTATTCCCATAGAAAATCCCCCCAATGCTAAAGCAGATGTTAAAATTGCAATTTTAGTAAGTTTCTTCATATTTCCTCCATTAATAAGGCTTTAGACCTTACAAGTTTTTAATCACTAAATCTTGTGAACTTAGTATAACTTCAACTATCTAATATAACAATTTTATATACTTAATATCTAGATATAATTATTCTTAATGTCAGATAAAATAAAAATACCAGAGAATCATAATAATATTTACAATATCTCTGGTATTATTCATATGCCTATATGAAGGCTAATAATCTATCTATTCTTTATTCTTTTGTCTACCTTTACCGACCCCATCTTCAGCTGCTTGTACCTCCGCTTCAACGAAGGTTTTCATATCATTAAGCATATGCATGGACGCATCAATAACAGATAGTCCCATCGTTGAACCTAAAGCTTCATCTATTTGCAAATTATAGTATAAACACGGTTTTACCTCAAGGAATCGACATTGCTCCTTATGAATCGGTTCATCATAGGCGGCAGATGGGAATACATAATCCATAACTAACGGGTCAATGGTAACGGCAGCCAAAACAGCGGCACCGGTTACGGCATTATCAAAAACTACAGCCATACGATGACCGGCAGCACCTAAGATAAAACCCGTCAGGAATGCAATATCTAATCCCCCTGCTACGTGAAGCAAATGCAATACCGCATCACGGCGCTCGCTTTCACTCAAAGCAGACCAGTCATCCACAGCAATGTTAAAACGATCCACAAAGGAATGAATCTGAGCAGCTCGTTGCTCTACCGTAGGACCGCACTCTGTATGAACGAGAATATCATCATACGCACAACCCGTAATGGTGGCAGTCGTTACTAAAGCGTCCAGAAACGCTCGTTCCCCTATATTACCGATAGCTACGACCTGTAATCCATCATCGTGTAGTTTATCAGCATACGTAAAGCCGAGGTCAATAGCACGGTCTAATTCCTCTCGGGAAATGACAGGCTCCACTCCAAAGAAATGGGAACCCTTACGGACTACTTTTGTATCAATATGCTCCAAACGGGATGTATCCTGCTCAAGTCCGACATTGACAACATGTACATCGGCATTTAATTTAAAAGCCGCCCCCTGTGTTGCCGTCGTTCCTTCATTAAAATGTTTTATGGCAGCGTAACTTTCACTACCGTGTTGACTATTTTGCGGGCCATCTACCAAGTGATCCGCCGCCACAACAAGCACACCATGGCGCAAATGATTCGGTTTCGGATTTCCAAGAATCCCTGCAAAGCGTTCCGCTATAGTTTCTAACGTAGCGAGGCTATAAATAGGTTTTGTCAGATTATCAATACGTAAACGGCATGCCTCCATGGACGGTGCATGCAACGGTTCTATTGTGAAAGTTCTCATGCCCTACCTCCTGTAACAGCTGCATACATATGAACGGCAAGGTCCAACATACCCATTTGAATAGAGCCGCCCGACGCCTCTCCGAGACATAAGCCCAAATCGACATATGCCGTAAGGCCCAGATTTTCCAAAGATGATTTAGCCGCTTTTTCAGCGGACAAATGAGATGCCATCACATAGTCCATCGCATAAGGCGCCAAATGCTTCGCCACCAATGCACAGGCGGATGTATTGAAACCGTCGATAATAACTAGTGCATGATTCGCCGCAGCCCCTAAAATAACGCCTACGATGCAGGCAAATTCAAAGCCGCCTACAGAGGATAAAATTCCGATGGCATCATTTTTCGGAATATCCTTATATTTTTCCAGTACGTCATGAACAATGCGTTGCTTTAATTTAAGGCGCTCATCGGAAATATTCGTTCCTCGACCTGTCGCCTCTTCCGCTGTAAGTCCTGCAAACTTAGCCGTCATAAGCGCACTGGCCGTAGTATTTGATATGCCCATTTCACCAACAAGAAACACATTATAACCATCTCTGATTTTTTCCTCCACGAGGCGGATTCCCGTTTCAATACCTTCAATAGCTTGCTCACGTGTCATGGCCGGCTCTTCCACAAAATTCTTCGTCCCCATACCGAGCTTATGACTGCGAAGCCCCGGCACCCAACTCATATCCGCATCGATCCCCATATCGATAACTTCCATTTGAGCACCGCAGTAATTCGCCAGGGAATTAGCCCCCGCCCCTTTAGGAATCAGGTAATTTTGCGTCATGCCGACAGTGGTTTTCTTTGGATATGCGCTGACACCCATGTCGGCCACGCCATGATCCGCCGAAGCGATAATCATACACGGCTTCGGCACCGTAACGGAGTCTTGATTCGTGGCGGCCCCATACTGAGCCACTATATCCACCAGGCGTCCGTATTGTTCGACCGGCGATGCCGCATTCCATCGATCTATAATATGTTGCTCAATCTCTGCGCTGCGTTTCTTAATCGCACTGCAGGTTTCTTGTAACAAACCCATATAATCTCCCTTATCAGATTTTAATCTATCCGTCTTAATATCAGCTTCTTCTCCTTTTAGCTGTCTTTGATTTGACCCGTCAGATACGGCAGGGTATTTCGTATATCCCGGCTGCGCTCCAGATAGGCTTCCAGCGCCGCCCCGTCGTCATCCTGTGAAAGTATCTCCTTTACCCGAAGAATTTCTTTTTCCATCTTCCCCAGGCCTTCAAGAACATTATGGCGATTACCGTAAATGATTTCTCGCCACATGGACGGCAATCCGCCGGCTACACGGGTGCAATCGCGAAATCCGCCTGCAGATAATTTCATACGTAGTTCTCCCAGCTCATCACCACCGGAAACCTGTGTCAGCATAGCCGCCATTAAATGAGGCATATGACTGACCATGGCCAAGTACGCGTCATGTGCGTAAATGTCGACAAACTCGATGCGGGAACCTAATGCACGGCCCATATCCGCCAGCTCCTGAGCTATAGCTTCACTATATACGTCGGAGGCCTTGTCTTCTAATACGATCCAGCCCATACCTTTGAACAGATTTTTATGAGACACTTCATAGCCGCCCTTTTCGGAGCCCGCCATGGGATGAACGGATACGAAAAAGGTCCCCTTCGGAATCGATTCATATACGGCACGTACAAAATTCTCTTTTGCACTGGATACGTCCGTCACCACCTGCCCGGGTTTAAAAAGATGAGCCACCTCCTTGAACAGGCGTGCATTAGTATCAGGAGGCAAGGAAAATACGACCATATCCGACGCTTCAATGAGGGGTTCCACCTCTGTCCACGCTGATTTTACGACACCGTCCTGCAAGGCCGCATCACAAACCTCCTGACGACGGGCATACCCTACCACCTCATAATCCGTATATGCTTTCAAAGCCTTCGCCAACGAACCTCCCAACAGGCCGAGTCCGATGATACCAACAGTCTTGCTCATATAAACCTACTTTCACAAACTATAATATGGAACTACAATGACCTTATTATATCATGTTCTACGCCCCTATGTGACAAAACAAAACGTGCCATCCGCAGATGACACGTTTCATCATTGATATATACGCCGCATCCTTAACGGGACGGCTATATATTGTAAAAGTATTATTTAAATTGGTTGCAAAGGCTGTCAAATAGAGCTTGATCAGGTTTTACAACATCCTCTGTCAATGGATGAGGATGAGGGCCGCCGTTAGCGTCAGCCATTGCTTTTTCAAAGGATGGTCGGCTATTATCCTGGTAGAGTAAGCCCGTTACCAAACCTTGCGTTTCGCTCAATACCTTGAACGCCGCTGCGCGATCTGTCGGATCATATCCTTCAGGCAATGCAGTCAAGTGTTCCTTAAACCAATCATAACTGTTGTGTTTATTATAAGTAACACAAGGGCTGAATACATTGATGAAGGAAAACCCTTCATGGTCCATCGCCTGTTGAATGAGATCAACTAATTCCGCGCGATTAATCATATAACCTTGCGCCACGAATGTAGCACCGGCGGCAATCGCCGTTTCACATACGGATAACGGCGTTTCAAAGGCCCCACGAGGCGTCGTTTTTGTAACGAAGCCGATATCGGAACGAGGGGATGCCTGTCCTTTGGTCAAACCGTACACATGATTATCCATTACGATGTATGTCATGTTTACGTTGCGTTTGAACGCATGAATCGTATGTCCCATGCCGATAGCAAATGCATCGCCGTCACCGGAGCATGCAATAACTTCCAAATCCTGATTAGCAAGCTTTACGCCTTGTGCATAAGGAAGTGCACGGCCATGAGTTGTATGTGCGCCATATGCGTAGAAATAACCGCCGATACGACTGGAACAACCGATACCGGAAATAACGGCCAGTTTTTCCGGTGGAATATTTTTAGCTACTACGGCATCGGTAATCGCAGCTTGCACCCCATAATGGCCACAGCCCGGACACCAGTTAGGACGAATATCGTTTCTGTAATCTTTAGCTGTTGTCATATTATAGGACCTCCTTGATCGCATTTTTCACATAACTTTTTGTGAATGGATTACCATCGTATTTCAAGCAGCTGGAAATTTTATGTTTCTTATGCATGTTGATTTTAAATAGGTTGGTCAATTGACCTGTTTTATTGTGTTCTACGATGACTACTTTCTTCGCAGCATCCATGAACGGTTGCAACTGTTTAGCCGGGAACGGTTTAATCAAGCGCAATTGCAAGTGGTTAACCTTAACCCCTTCCTGATCAAATTCCGCTACCGCTTCTTCAATAGCACCACGACTGGAAGCAATCCCTACAACGAGTACATCCGCTTCATCGTATTTTGCATTATTCAAGAACGGTTCATAATTATCCGCTACAGTTTCCAATTTACGGAAACGTTTATCCGTTTGTGATACGTGCATCGTAGGCGCTTCCGCCGGTTTACCTTCTTCATTATGTTCAAGACCGGTCGAAAGGAATAGACCGTTTTTCATGCCCGGAATTGTGCGAGGGGAAATACCGTCCTCAGTCAATTCAAAGCGTTTGAAATAATGAGGTTGTTCCAATGCGGGAAGATCGGATTCCTTCATCATCTTACCGCGGTTGATAGGCACGCGGTTCAAGTCAAAGGAAGGAACGGACTGTTTATTCAAGCCTTGTTGTAAATCCGGCATAAAGATAACCGGACATTGATACATTTCAGCCAAGTTGAAAGCTTTCTGGATTTCATAGAAACATTCTTCGATAGATGTAGGGGAAATTACGATGCCCGAATAATCACCGTGTGCATTGTAGCAAGCCGCATCGATATCGGACTGTTCCACCTTGGTAGCCATCCCCGTGGATGGGCCCGAACGCTGTACGTCGATAACGACCATCGGAAGTTCAGCCATGGATGCCATGGATAAGGATTCCGCCATGAGGCTTAATCCCGGGCCGGATGTACATGTAAAGCCGCGAACACCGGCATACACACCGCCCATGGCAGTCATGCAGGCCGCGATTTCGTCCTCTGTCTGAACGATGGTGGCACCCAATTTATCCATGTTCTTAATCATATATTCCATAACTTCCGATGCCGGTGTAATCGGATAGGATGCCATGAAACGGGACCCCGCTGCAATCGCACCGAGTGCACAGGCTTCGTTACCTAATAAGAACATTTGATCTTTCTTACCCGGAGCCGGCAATGTATCGATATCCACATCGCCCAACTGTTCCATAACCAGGCCGTGACCGTCATCAAAAGCCTGTAAATTCTTATCTACGATTTCCTGAGATTTTTTTGCAAATTTGGCAGTAATGGCATCCTTGAACATCTTCGTATCAAATCCGAGAAGCGCTACGGACATGCCGAGAGCAACGATATTACGCATCAACAAAGAGCCTTGTTTCATCGCTGTTTCGGAAATAGGCAGGGACAAACAGTGAACCTTGGAGCCTTCAAATTTGGAAAAGTCCGGATTTACCTTGCTGTCACAGATGATATAGCCGCCATCACGAACCTCACCGCCATGCATGTCCACGGTTTCCTGATCCAAAGCAAGCAGGAAGTCGACACCTTCACCGATGGACATAATTTGTTCCAATGCTACACGCAATGCAAATGTAGTATGTCCCCCCTTAATGCGGGATGCGAATAAACGTTGACTATATAAAGAGTACCCTTCTTTAGCGAGGATTGTGGCCATGATTTCGCCACAGCTCTCGATACCTTCACCTTGTTGGCCGCCCATTTTCCAGATAAAATCTTTACGCTTTTGCAAGAGATTCACCCTCCTTAGGATAAAATTATACTGCTGACAAGAGTCTATCGTACTTATTTAACCGATATACACGTAACAAACCTGTCTTACAAAGTCATTGTATCATGTCTAAAATCGCTTTACAATGTATCATTTCACATAATAATAGGTATAAATCAGCGTATTATAACCAAAATCTATAAATAAAAAGAGGTACTGTAATAACACAGTACCTCTTTTGCCGGTTAGATTTATTGATTAAATTTATTACTCAATCCATTTATCGCTATATCGGATTATATAGAATATTTATTCTCAAGCACCTCTTGTAAGCGCTCTTCGGTAAAGAAAATCTCCTCTAAACACAAGCCTTGAGGTGGTGCCGTTTTACCGATAACACGACGGTCTCTGGCCTCTAAATACCCTCTGATATCCGCCACCCTGCGCCGCCCCTGTCCTATATCGACAAGAAGCCCCGCAATATTGCGCACCATATGATACAGAAAACCATCCCCTACAACGGATATGGTCACATTCGGGCCGTCCGCTTCAACGGCAATCCCCAGAATCGTTTTCACCGGATTAGCCGGCGTCGAATTCGTCCCTTGCAGAGTCGTAAAGTCATGCGTACCGACGAGTTCAGCGCCGGCTTGACGCATCAATCCAATATCAAGAGGTTTCTTCACATGCCAATGGAAACGTTTTGTTAGCGGATTCCCTATTTCCCGATTATAAATGGTGTATGCGTATTCCTTGCCGTATATGTTCCACCGAGGCTTCCAGTCAAGAGAGATTTCCTCCGCCGCAGTGACCACAATATCCTCAGGAATATGCGCAATCATGGCTCGCGGAATATTCTCCACCGGAATGGAGCCGGAGGTCTGAAACGTACATACCTGAAACTTTGCATGCACCCCCGCATCAGTGCGGGACGCCCCATAAATCTGAATCGGTTCATTGCAGATACGCGACAAACCGTATTCCAGACAGCCCTGCACGGTCAGCCCCTTGTCATCAGGCTGCTTTTGATACCCCGCCAGATCCGTTCCGTCATAAGCGACAATCAATCGTATATTTCTCATAGTCCGAACCACCACAATATAAGAAGGATAATCGTAACGATGATAACAGCGCCGACGCCGATATAATCGACATAGGTCACCTTGAGGACCTTCATACGCGTCCGATTCACACCGCCGCGATAACAGCGTGCCTCCATGGCTGTGGCCAGTTCATCGGCTCTTCTGAAAGCGCTGATAAACAAAGGCACTAAAAGCGGTACCATGTTCTTTGCCCGTTGAATGATGGAACCCGTCACAAAGTCCGCACCACGTGCTGATTGAGCTTTCATAATACGATCCGTTTCGTCCAGCAAGGTCGGAATGAACCGCAACGCAATCGTCATCATCATCGCCAGTTCATGGGCCGGTACACCGATACAGCGGAACGGATTCAATAAGTGTTCAATGCCGTCCGTCAAGCGTATCGGTGACGTCGTATACGTCAACAGCGATGAAAACAGAATCAGGAATATGAGGCGCGCCGCCATCTGTAAGCCCATGGCCACCCCTTGATCACTGATATTGATAAAACCCCACGAGAAAATCGTGTTGCCCGGTGTCGTAAATATATGAATACCCATGGTAAATACGATGATAATCCACAACGGTTTGATGGCCGTCCACATCAAACGGAGCGGCAAGCGCGATAAGAGCATCGCAAAAATCGTAAAGCCGCCCACAATGCCATATGCTAATGTCGAATTAGCCAGGAAAATCGCTATCACGAAAATCGTAGTGGCAATGATTTTTGCACGCGGATCCATGCGATGCAAAAAGGAATTGCCCGGAAAGTATTGGCCGATTGTTATATTATTTAACATGACTGCCTCCTTCCATGATAGCAGCAACTGCATCATCTACGGAGAGTACGCGATTTGATACATCGAGCCCGCGAGAGCGTAAGTATTCTATCGTTACCGATACCGGCGGCACGTCGACCCCGATAGCCTGCAATTCATCGCGATGGTCGTTAAAAATATCCATGGGAGCCCCATCGAGAATGATGCGCCCCTTATCGAGAACCACAAGGCGCGAAGCCATGCGGGAGATATCCTCCATATTATGAGATACGAGAATAACCGTAATTCCCTTTTCCTTATGAAGTCGGATAATCTCTTCAAATATTTCCTCACGACCGAACGGATCAAGTCCGGCGGACGGTTCATCCAGAACGAGAAAGTCCGGATCCATAGCCACTACTCCGGCAATAGCGACGCGACGCATTTGACCGCCGGAGAGATGAAACGGCGACCGTTCCGCATACATATCATAGTCAAGACCTACAAACTTCATGGCATCGCGCACGCGCTCATCCACTTCCTGTTCCGAGAAGCCTAAATTCTTCGGACCGAAGGCGATATCCTGAGCAATCGTCTCCTCAAACAGCTGATGCTCCGGATATTGGAATACCATACCCACCTTATGGCGCATCCGCTTCGCTTCCTCCGTAGAGGCACTGATATCCACGCCGTTCACCGTAACGGTTCCCGTAGTAGGATGTAATAGACCGTTCAAATGTTGAACGAATGTAGATTTACCGGATCCGGTATGACCGATAATTCCTAAAAACTCACCATTATTAATAGTAAGAGAAACGCCGTGAAGAGCCGTCTTTTCAAAAGGTGTTCCCATACCGTATGTATAGGTGATATTATCTAATACAATCGCCATTACCGGGCCCCCTCCCCTCTTACCGTATTAACATTGCTATTCGCTTCAAGATGATTTGCCGCCGTAGTAGCCGTAGTTGCTGTAGTAGCTGTTACAGCACTATCTGCCGCAGTATTCTCAGCCGAGACTGCACCGTCACATAACAGACGCGAACCTTTATCCGATTTGATAAGTGCGTTCGCCAGTTCTTCATTATTGATGATACTGTCCCCCAATGCATAGCTGTGCTGATTTAATTTGAAAGCAATTTCCGATGCTACCGGCACATCGAGACCGAGGGATTTCAATTCATCCACATGACTGAAGATTTCACGCGGTGTACCGTCGTGTAACTTTTTACCGTTCTTCATGACGATTACGCGATCAGCCGTTACGGCTTCCTCCATGAAATGAGTGATAAGTACAATCGTAATGCCCTCTTCTTTATTAAGCTTATGTACGGTTTCAAGAACCTCACGCCGCCCCTTGGGGTCCAACATGGCCGTAGGTTCATCGAGAACGATACAGTCCGGCTTCATCGCCAATACACCGGCAATGGCGATGCGTTGCTTCTGCCCGCCCGACAATAGATGAGGTCCATGTTCTCTGTATTCCGTCATATTCACCGCTTCAAGAGCCGCGTCGACACGAGCGACGATTTCTTCGCTGGGAACGCCTAAATTTTCCGGACCGAAAGCGACATCCTCCTCTACGACGGCCGCCACAATCTGATTATCCGGATTTTGGAATACCGTCCCCACATGTTGTCGAATATCCCATATATGATTTTCATCACTCGTATCATATCCGCACACGTGAATTTTACCGATACTGGGCTGTAATAATACATTAAAATGCTTGGCCAGCGTGCTCTTACCGCTACCGTTAGTACCGATGATGCAGACAAATTCGCCACGCTTGATCGATAAGCTCACATCATCCAATGCGCGTACATCATTGCCGTTTTCATCTGTGTAAATATGACTGATATGATCCACATCGATCATAATGTCCTGTTCGTTCATGAATAGCCTCATATCTTTCTAGTCAATTTCGCCTTTTTGTGAAAGGTTGACAATTTACTTTCATCATTTGCGATAACTGCTAATATATTATGACATTTATACTCATCGATTGTACCACAAAATTGACAATAAAAAAACGGTGTCGCAACCGAAGTTACAACACCGTATAAGTTTGATTAAACCAACTCGATAATAGCCAAAGGTGCAGAGTCACCTTTACGAATACCAGTTTTGATTACACGAGTGTAACCGCCTTGGCGTTCAGCATATTTTGGAGCAATAGTATCAAACAATTTTTTTACTACATCTTCATCCATAAGGTATGAAAGAACTTGGCGACGTGCATGAAGATCACCACGTTTAGCCAATGTAACCATCTGATCTGCTAAAGAACGAAGTTCTTTCGCTTTAGCTTCAGTAGTTTCAATACGCTCATGTTGGAAGAAAGATGTTAACATTCCACGAAACAACGCTTTACGAGCGGAGCTGTCGCGGCCTAATTTTCTGTACATTCGTCTTCCTCCTTATTCGCCTTTTTGTTTAAGTCTAAATCCGCCCGGATGATTATTGAGTTTTTCCTCAATTTCATCGATGGATTTTTTACCTAAGTTGCGAACTTTTCCTAAGTCATCAATGGTTTTGTCTAGCAAATCTGCAATCGTATTGATACCGGCACGTTTCAAGCAATTGTAAGCACGCACGGATAATTCCAATTCATCGATGGAAATCTTTGCCGGACCTTCATCTTCAGGTTGATCCACAGGATCATCAGTAGGTCCGATAATAATACCGTCATCAGCACTACCAACAGCAACAACATCAGCAGAATGAGCTAATTTAGTGAAGTTCCCTAAATAACCAATCATAATGGCAGCAGATTTTGCCACTGCATCAGCAGCGGTAATAGAACCGTCGGTCCAAACTTCCAACGTCAGTTTGTCGAAGTCCATTTCATTACCTACACGAACATCACTCACTTCGTATTTAGCGCGAAGAATCGGAGAATAGATAGAGTCGATAGGAATACAACCGATTACATCCGTATCTTTTTTATTCTTCGTGGACGGAACATAGCCTTTACCACGTTCAATCACTACGTCCATTACGAGGTGAGCAGTCTCATCCATTGTCGCAATCACGAGTTCAGGATTCAATACTTCTACTTCCGGTGGGAATTGTTCAGCTAGATCACCGGCTGTTAATACGCCATCCTTTTGAAAGTCCAAATGAACTTCCAACGGTACTTGTGCATCCTCTTCAAGTTTAATACACAATTGCTTCAAGTTAAGGATAATATCCGTCACATCTTCGCGAATACCTGGGATAGTTGAGAATTCATGAAGAACTCCATCAATCTTGATAGAGGTGATAGCTGCCCCATCCAAGGATGAAAGCAAAATTCTGCGTAAGCTATTACCGAGAGTGATACCATAACCACGGTCCAAAGGTTCACATACGAACTTACCGTAACGACCGCCATCAGCGATGTCCACTTTCTCGATTTTAAGTTTCTTTTCTTCGCTCATCAGGAACATCCTCCTATATAACACACGTTCATAGTTTAATTATAGCAAACCGTACCAAAGCGGTCCCTATGAATTATACACGACGGCGTTTTGGAGGGCGACAACCATTATGAGGAATTGGAGTTACGTCCTTGATGGAAGTAACTTCAAGCCCTGCAGCCTGTAAAGCACGAATCGCAGCTTCACGACCGGATCCAGGACCTTTTACAAATACTTCAACAGTACGAAGGCCATGTTCCATAGCAGCTTTAGCAGCTTGTTCAGCCGCCATTTGTGCTGCAAATGGAGTGGATTTACGGGAACCACGGAAGCCCAAGCCACCAGCGGAAGCCCAAGACAACGCATTACCGTTTGTATCAGTTAAAGTTACGATAGTATTATTGAATGTAGAACGAATATGAGCCGCACCGGATTCAATATGTTTCTTTTCTTTTCTTTTAGTTCTAACAACTTTTTTAGCCACGCTTTATCCCTCCTTTATCTTATTTCTTTTTACCAGCAATTGCTTTTCTAGGACCTTTGCGAGTACGTGCATTCGTTTTAGTACGTTGACCACGAAGTGGTAAACCCATACGATGACGTTTGCCTCGATAGGAGTTGATTTCAATCAAGCGTTTAATGTTAAGAGCTTCTTCACGACGAAGGTCACCTTCAACTTTGTAATCAGCATCCAACACTTCACGAATTTTCGCAACTTCATCTTCAGAAAGATCACGAACACGTGTGTCAGGATTGATGCCTGTCTTTGCTAAAATTTCAGTAGCAAGAGTAGGACCAATACCATAAATATAAGTTAAACCAATTTCCACTCGTTTATCACGAGGTAAATCTACACCGGCGATACGTGCCATTTAAATCTCCACCTCCTATCAGATTATCCTTGTTTTTGTTTATGTTTTGGATTTTCGCAAATAACCATTACACGGCCTTTGCGTTTAATGATTTTACATTTTTCGCATATCTTTTTAACTGATGGTTGAACCTTCATTAGTACCTCCTTTGTGGACCCTATGCTTATTTAAAGCGATAGGTGATGCGACCACGATTTAAGTCATACGGTGTCAGTTCCATAGTAACTTTATCACCAGGAAGAATACGGATAAAATTCATACGCATTTTGCCTGACACATGAGCCAATACGATATGACCATTTTCCAACTCAACTTGGAACATGGCATTCGGTAAAGCCTCAACTACCGTACCTTCCACCTCAATAACGTCTTCTTTTGACATATCTTTTCCTCCGGTTACCTGTTTATTTAATTAACCGCGGTTCATCCCGCATAGTTAATATTTCAGGGCCGTTTTCTGTAACAACCACTGTATGTTCGAAATGAGCGGCAGCTTTACCGTCAGCGGTAACCGCCGTCCAGTCATCCCCTAATACATGAACTTGATAAGAACCCATTGTAATCATCGGTTCGATACACAATACCATTCCCGGCTTCATAATCGGTCCCTGTTCAGGACTGCCGTAGTTCGGTATTTGTGGATCTTCATGCATTTCGCGGCCTAAACCATGACCTACGAAGTCGCGAACGACACCGTAACCATGTTTCTCACAATACGTTTGAACAGCGTGACCGATAGCACCGATATGGTTGCCTACTTTCACCTGTTCAATTCCCTTGAACAGACTTTCTTCTGTTACTTTTAACAATTTCATCACATCGGGTTTGACATGACCGATAGGAATCGTCACAGCCGAATCGCCGTGATACCCATCAATGGATGATACTAGATCAATACTGATGATATCACCGTTTTTAAGCTTTCGCTTGGCGCTCGGAATACCATGAACGACTTCATCATTGATAGAAGCACAGATTGTTGCCGGGAATCCATAGTACCCTTTACAACTTGGTATACCACCGTGGCTGCGAATATATTCTTCGGCAATTGTATCTAACTCAAGCGTCGTGATGCCAGGTTTAGCCTTTTCTACTAACAAGGACAACGTGTCTGCTGTAAGCTTACTTGCCTTGCGGATACATTCAATTTCATGAGACGATTTCAAAATAATCATGGATTATTTCTCCAACGCCTTAATGATGTCGGCAAATACTGCGTCTACATCTTGTAAACCGTCGATTTCTTGATATAATCCGCTATTGCGATAGTAATCAATTAACGGTTTTGTAGATTCTTCGTACACAGCTAGACGTTTCTGTACTGTTTCAGGGTTATCATCAGCACGATTTTCAAGAACAGCCCGTTCGCTGATACGTTTAACCAATTCCTCGGAAGGAACGTTCAAGTTAAGTACCGCATCAAGAGCAATTCCTAATTCTTTAAGGATTGCATCCAATGATACGGCCTGTGCCGTAGTTCTTGGGAATCCATCAAGAATAAATCCAGATTTGCAGTCATCTTTAACCAATCGATCACGCACGATACCGACAGTTACACTGTCAGGCACCAACTGACCGGCGTCGATGTATTTTTTAGCCTCAACTCCAAGAGGTGTTTCGTTCTTAATCGCAGCGCGGAACATATCACCTGTTGAAATTTGGGGAATACCGTATTTTTCAATAAGTCGAGCCGCCTGAGTACCTTTACCGGCACCCGGAGGTCCCATTAATAGAATATACATATTGTTTCCCTCCTATTTAACAAAGCCCTTGTAGTGGCGTGTTACCATGAGCGACTCAATTTGTTGCATTGTATCAAGTGCTACACCTACAACGATGAGAAGAGCCGTACCACCAAAGTATACGCCCTGGACGCCTGTTATAGTACCGAGAAAATTCGGTACGATAGCAACGACAGCTAGGAATACAGCGCCTGCCAAAGTGATCTTGGTCATCACGTTATCCACATAATCAGCAGTTGGTTTACCCGCACGAATACCTGGGATAAAACCACCGTATTTTTTCATATTATCTGCCATATCTGTAATGTTGATAGAGATCGCAGTATAGAAGTAAGTAAATATGAAGATCAATATTGCATACAATGCCGTTTGTAACGGCGTTCCCCATGTGAAGTAATCCGCAAATTTATGAACCATATCATTGTCGATAAATTGCGCAAGTGTTACAGGGAACATCAACACAGATGACGCAAAGATAATGGGAATTACACCTGCCTGATTGACTTTCAACGGCAAGAATGTAGAGTGACCACCGTACATTTTACGACCTACCACGCGTTTAGCGTATTGAATCGGAATACGACGTTGGCCTTGTGTAACTGCAACAACGATAGCGATCATCGCCAATGCAATTACAGCAAATAAAAATGCTTGGAACATATTAATTGTTCCCGTTTCAATGTATTGGTAAATGGTTTGAAGTCCATCCGGTAAACGTGCGACGATACCGGCAAAGATAATCAGGGAAATACCATTACCTACACCATATGCTGTGATTTGTTCACCGATCCACATCAACAAGCATGTGCCTGCTGTGAGGATGATGGCCACAACGAATACACTAAGGAAATCATTATTTACCAAAGCGTTATTTGCCTTGAGGGCAAATGCCATGCCGGAGGCTTGTACAAAGCCAAGGA
The DNA here is from genome assembly GCF_900187285.1 of Veillonella rodentium. Lineage (NCBI taxonomy): Bacteria > Bacillati > Bacillota > Negativicutes > Veillonellales > Veillonellaceae > Veillonella > Veillonella rodentium. The sequence continues at coordinate 1,666,410 of NZ_LT906470.1, forward strand.
CTACGGTGCCATAACGAGTTACCTTCGCTATTTTCTTACGACCCTCTTCACCATCTTTACTCCACGCCTCAAACTGAGGAACTACAGCTTGAAGCAGTTGCATGATGATGGAAGCATTAATGTAAGGGGTAATACTCATTGCAAAGATAGAGAACTTACTTAGCGCACCACCAGCAAACAAGTCTAATAGACCGAATAGGTTACCGGATGTAAACAAGGATTCGATAACAGATGCATCTACACCTGGCACAGGAATATGAATGCCTGCTCTAAATACAGCAAACATCATCAATGTGTATAAAATCTTATTACGTAATTCGGTAATCTTAAAGATGTTCGAGAGGCTATCTAGCACCCTAGATCACCTCTACTTTTCCGCCTGCTGCTGTAATTTTTTCTTCAGCAGATTTAGTGAAGCCGTTAGCGATAACAGTCAAGTTTTTAACTTCCAATGTACCATTACCTAAAATACGGATACCGTCGCGTACATTTTTCAAAATACCGGCCTCAATAAGTGCTACAGGATCAACTGTTGCACCATCTTCAAAGCGATTTAATTGTGCTACGTTAACTTCAGCATATTCTTTAGCAAATACGTTGTTGAAACCGCGTTTTGGCAAACGACGATAAAGAGGCATTTGGCCACCTTCAAAACCGGAGCGAACGCCACCGCCGCTACGGGAGTTTTGACCTTTTTGACCACGGCCGGAAGTTTTACCCAAACCGGAGCCAAGACCACGACCTACACGAGTTCTAGCTTTTTTAGAACCGGCAGCCGGTTGTAATTCATGAAGTTTCATTCAGTGCACCTCCTTATCAGTATTAAACTTCTTCAACTTTTACTAAATGTCTAACTTTGTGAAGCATACCTTCGATTTGAGGTGTTACTTCCTTAACGACTTGAGAATTAGTTTTCTTCAAGCCCAAAGCTTTAACTGTCGCGCGTTGATCTTCAGGACGACCGATTAAGCTTCTTGTTAATGTTACTTTAACTTGTGCCATTTCTTGTCTCCTTATTACGCGTTATAGATTTCTTCAACGGTTTTACCACGAAGTTCAGCAACTTCGCTAGCGCGTTTCAAATCTTTCAAACCTTCGATTGTAGCGCGAACCATATTGTTAGGGTTAGAAGAACCCAAGGATTTAGTCAAGATGTTACGAACACCAACCAATTCCAATACGGCACGAACAGGGCCGCCGGCGATAACGCCGGTACCTTCAGCAGCCGGTTTCAAGAATACGCGGCCTGCGCCGAATACACCTGTTACGCTGTGAGGGATTGTACCATTTTTAATCGCTACGTTTACAATATTTTTCTTAGCATCATCGATACCTTTACGAATCGCTTCAGGTACTTCCGCTGCTTTACCTAAGCCAACGCCTACATAACCGTTGCCATCACCAACAACTACAAGTGCGCTGAAGGAAAAACGACGACCACCTTTAACTACTTTGGCTACGCGGTTGATGAATACTACTCTTTCTTTAAGATCAAGACTGGTGTAGTCAATTCTCGCCATGTCTATAGTTCCTCCTTCTTAGAATTTTAAGCCTGCTTCACGAGCACCTTCTGCAAGTGCTGCTACGCGGCCGTGGTAAATATAACCACCACGATCAAACACTACTGTGTCAATGCCTTTAGCGATAGCTTTTTTAGCAACTGCTTCACCGACAGCTTTAGCAGCGGCTACGTTACCACCATAGGACAAGTTCAAATCTTTATCTAAAGAGCTAGCAGCTACCAAAGTTGTACCTGCTACGTCATCGATAACTTGAGCATAGATGTTACCTAAAGAACGGAATACGTTCAAACGTGGGCAAGTTGCCGTACCGGAAATGTGACGGCGAATACGAAGATGACGTTTTGCTCGTGCGATGTTTCTATTAGATTTACGAGGCAAGATATTCACTCCTTTCATTCATATAGATGATATTACTATTTACCTTTTGCACCAGCTTTACCAGCTTTGCGACGAACAACTTCGCCTTCATAGCGGATACCTTTGCCCTTGTAAGGTTCAGGTTTTCTCCATTTACGGATATCAGCTGCTACTGCACCAACAACTTCTTTGTCTGCGCCAGACACGACGATCTTGTTAGGGGCCGGAACATCAATTGTAATACCAGCTGGAGCTTCCATTTCTACCGGATGAGAGAAGCCAAGTGTAAGAGCCAATTTATTGCCTTGTTTAGCCGCTCTGTAACCAACACCGTTGATTTCAAGCGTTTTAGTGAATCCTTCAGTTACGCCTGTTACCATATTAGCAACAAGAGCGCGAGTCAAACCGTGAAGGGAACGATGAGCTTTGTCTTCGGAAGGACGAGCTACTGTAATTGTGTTACCTTCTACAGTGATATTCATATCTGGATGCAAATCGCGAGATAATTCGCCTTTAGGACCTTTTACATGCATATGATGATTATCATATGTAACAGTAACGCCTGCAGGAATCTCGATAGGCATTCTACCGATACGTGACATTATTTCTACCTCCTCTTGTTACTATTACCAAACGTATGCGATTACTTCGCCACCAAGACCCTCTTTACGAGCTTGTTTGTCGCTCATAACGCCTTTAGATGTAGAAATAACTGCAATACCCAAACCACCAAGTACACGAGGAAGTTCTTCCTTTTTCGCGTAAACACGTAAACCAGGTTTGGAAATACGTTTAATTCCTGTAATAACTTTTTCGCTATTGGAACCATATTTCAAAGTTACTTTTAAAGTGTTTTCTTCTTTTTCTACGTTCTTTACAAAACCTTCTTGTAAAAGGATGTCAAGAACAGCTGCTTTCATTCTAGATGCCGGAATGTTTACCGTTTCATGAAGTGCAGCATTTGCATTACGGATGCGCGTAAGCATATCCGCGATAGGATCGGTCATTACCATAATCTAAAAACCTCCTCTCGTCTAATATTACCAGCTGGCTTTTTTAACACCAGGAATTTGTCCTTTATACGCCAATTCACGGAACGCAATACGGCTGATACCGAATTTACGCATATAGCCGTGAGGACGACCAGTTAAGTTGCAGCGATTGTGCAAGCGTGTTGGAGATGCATTAGCCGGTAATTTGGATAAGCCTTCATAATCACCTGCTGCTTTTAACGCTTCACGTTTAGCTGCATATTTTTCAACGATTTTAGCGCGTTTCTTTTCGCGTTCAATCATAGATTTTTTAGCCATCTATATGTTCCTCCTATTATTTTTCAAAAGGCATACCGAATTGAGTCAACAATTCACGAGCTTCTTCATCTGTATTAGCACTTGTTACGATAATGATATCCATACCAGTAACGCGTTCTACCTGATCATATTCGATTTCAGGGAAGATGAGCTGTTCTTTAAGACCCAAAGCGTAGTTACCACGGCCATCAAATGCAGTAGCGCTGATACCGCGGAAGTCACGTACACGAGGTAATGCCGCATTGATCAATTTATCAAGGAATTCATACATGCGTTCGCCGCGAAGAGTAACTTTTGTACCCAACGACATGCCTTCACGAACTTTAAAGTTCGCAATGGATTTTTTAGCTTTTGTGATTACAGGTTTTTGACCTGCAATGATAGTCAAATCATGAACAGCTGCTTCCAATGCTTTTGCATTACCTACTGCATCACCTACGCCGATGTTGATAACGATTTTTTCCAATTTAGGAATTTCCATTACGTTGCCGTAACTGAATTTTTCTTGCATACTCTTTTTGATTTCAGAGTTGTATTGTTCAAACAAACGAGACATTTATGTAGCTCCTCCTTTCCTGATTATTTAAGTACTGTACCGGATTTAACAGTAGCACGAACGAATTTACCGTCCTTACCTTCTACTTTTTTGATACGAGTAGCTGTTTTAGTTTCTGGATCAACGATCATTACGTTGGAAACATGAATACCAGCTTCTTTAGTAACGATGCCGCCTTGTGGGTTAGCTTGAGAAGGTTTTGTGTGACGTTTTACGGTGTTAACGCCTTCAACAAATACGCGTTCTTTTTTAGGTTCAGTAGCGATTACTTTACCTTGCTTACCTTTATCTTTACCGGAGATAACAACAACGGTATCGCCTTTTTTGATTTGTAATTTAGCCATATGCTGCGTTCCTCCTTCTTATAATACTTCCGGAGCCAAAGAAACGATTTTCATGAAATCTTTTTCACGAAGTTCTCTCGCTACCGGTCCAAAGATACGAGTACCACGAGGGGTCTTGTCATCTTTAATAACTACTGCTGCGTTTTCATCGAAACGGATATAGGAACCGTCTTGACGGCGGATACCTTTTTTAGAACGAACAATAACAGCTTTGACTACGTCACCTTTCTTGACAACGCCACCGGGTGATGCATCTTTTACAGAAGCAACGATTACGTCACCGATATTGCCGAATTTGCGATAAGAACCGCCCATGACTTGGATGCACATAATACGTTTAGCACCAGTGTTGTCGGCAACATTCAAAATTGTTTGTTGCTGGATCATCGTCTATTCCTCCTTACATCACTCTTATTTTTGTCTTTCAAGAATTTCAACAACTCTCCAACATTTATCTTTAGAAAGTGGACGAGTTTCTACAATTTTAACTGTATCGCCAATTTGACACTCATTATTTTCGTCATGAGCTTTGAAGCGTTTTGTGCTAACCATTGGCTTGTTATATAATGCGTGAGGTACTTTACGTTCAACAGCAACAACAACAGTTTTGTCCATTTTGTCGCTAACAACTTTACCTACGCGGACTTTACGTACGTTTCTTTCTTCTGCCACGATTTTAAGCCTCCTTTTCAAACTTTAACAAATCTGTGTTATTATGCGTTTTCAGATTTAAGTTCAACTTCACGTTGTACAGTTTTAATACGAGCGATTGTCTTCTTAACTTCACGAATGCGCATAGGATTTTCTAATTGACCTGTTGCAAGCTGAAAACGGAGGTTAAATAACTCTTCCTTAAGACCGGAAACTTTTTGTTCCATTTCGGCAGCGCTCATATTGCGAATGTCATTAACCTTCATTTACGTCACCACCCAATTCTTTACCCTTAACAACAAATTTGCATTTGATTGGAAGTTTATGGCTTGCAAGACGCATAGCTTCACGAGCTACAGCCTCAGGCACACCGTCCATTTCAAACATTACACGACCTGGTTTAACCACTGCTACCCAGTATTCAGGTGAACCTTTACCGGAACCCATACGAGTACCAGCAGGTTTAGCTGTGATTGGTTTGTCAGGGAAAATTTTAATCCATACATTACCGCCACGTTTGATATAACGAGTCATAGCAATACGGGCAGCTTCGATTTGACGGTTTGTAATCCAAGATGGTTCGCATGCTACCAAGCCGAACTCACCATGAGACACTGTATTACCGCGCATAGCACGACCTTTCATACGGCCGCGGAATTGCTTACGATGTTTTACGCGCTTTGGAATAAGCATTACTTGCCACCTTCTTCCTTCTTAGCAGGCGCTTGTTTAGCCTCAGGCAAAACTTCACCTTTGTAAATCCATACTTTAACGCCGATACAACCGTATGTTGTATGAGCTTCAGCAGTACCATAGTCGATGTCTGCACGCAATGTATGCAATGGGATAGAACCTTCACGGTAGGATTCGCTACGAGCGATTTCAGCACCGCCAAGACGGCCGCTTACCATGATCTTAATACCTTTTGCACCCAAGCGCATCGTACGACCAACAGCTTGTTTCATTGCACGGCGGAAACCGACACGGCGTTCCAATTGGCCGGCAATGTTTTCAGCAACTAATGTCGAATCCATATCTGCCTGTTTAATTTCAGCGATATTAACGTCCACTTGTTTATCAGTGAAACGAGTCATTGCTTTTTTGATATCTTCGATACCAGCACCACCACGACCGATAACCATACCTGGTTTCGCAGTGTGGATAGTCAATTTAATACGTTTATTTGTACGCTCGATTTCAATGCGGGAAATACCTGCAATGAAAAGGGTTTCTTTCAAGAAGTTACGAATTTTTACGTCTTCATGAAGATTAGCAGCGAAATCTTTATCTGCATACCATTTTGCGTCCCAATCTTTTACGATACCGACACGCAAACCGTGTGGATTAACTTTTTGACCCACTCTGATTCCCTCCTTCTTAAGCTCTTTCTTTAACTACTACTGTTACGTGGCTAGTGCGTTTCAAGATTTTGAAAGCTTGACCACGGGAACGAGGATGAATGCGTTTTAATGTAGGACCTTGATCAACGAAGATCTCGGATACGTAAAGATTGTCAACATTCATATCGAAATTGTGTTCTGCATTTGCTACAGCAGAACGCATAACTTTTTCTACTACATCGGCGCCAACTTTCGGAGTAAACTTCAAGATGGCAAATGCTTCGCCGATGTTTTTACCGCGCACTAAATCTGCTACGATACGGATTTTACGAGGCGCGATTCGGATATGTCTAGCGATTGCTTTTGCTTCCATGTATTATTTCCTCCTATTTTTTGCCTGTAGATTTTTCGTCCTTACCATGACCTCTATAAGTACGTGTAGGGGCGAACTCACCTAATTTATGACCTACCATATCTTCTGTAATGAATACAGGTACGTGTTTGCGACCATCATGCACAGCAATTGTGTGGCCTACAAAACTAGGGATAATAGTAGAGGCACGGGACCAGGTTTTTACAACTTTCTTTTCGTTAGTTTCGTTTAAAGCATCAACTTTCTTAAGCAAATGATCTGCTACGAAAGGGCCTTTTTTAATAGATCTGGACACTATTTTATCTCCTTTCCTTTATCCTATTTTGTACGACGTTTAATGATCAAGCTGTTAGAAGCTTTTTTCTTGTCGCGAGTTTTAACACCATGTGCTGGTTTGCCCCAAGGTGTAACAGGATGTTTACGACCAACAGGAGATTTACCTTCACCACCACCATGTGGATGGTCACAAGGGTTCATTACAACACCGCGGTTACCAGGACGAACGCCCATCCAACGATGACGACCGGCTTTACCGATTACAAGGTTGCTGTGATCAGCGTTACCTACAACACCGATTGTCGCACGGCATTCTTGACGTACGCGGCGCATTTCGCCGGATGGCAAGCGAAGAATAGCATAGCCATTATCTTTGCCCATCAACTGAGCGGATGTACCAGCGGAACGAACGATTTGACCGCCTTTACCGATTTTCAATTCGATATTGTGGATTTGAGTACCGTCCGGAATATTCATCAATGGTAAGCAGTTACCAGGTTTAATATCGGATTCAGGACCGGAGAATACAACGTCACCAACTTTTAAGCCGTTTGGAGCTAAAATGTAACGTTTTTCACCATCAGCATAGTTAAGCAAAGCAATACGAGAAGAACGGTTAGGATCATACTCGATTGTAGCTACCTTGGCTGGAATATTATCTTTAGTACGTTTGAAGTCAATGATACGGTATTGACGTTTATGACCGCCACCTTGGTGACGAACCGTCATTTTACCAGTATTGTTACGACCACCTTTTTGAGAAATCTTAGTGAGCAAGGATTTTTCCGGTTTGCTTGCTGTGATTTCGTCGAAGGCGGATACTGTCATAAACCGGCGACCAGCGGAGTACGGTTTAAATGATTTAATTGCCATTAGTGGGCCTCCTTACAACTAGACTCTTAGACACCTTCAAAGAATTCAATGGATTCGCCAGCTTTTAAGGTTACGATAGCTTTTTTATAATCGCTACGTTTACCTTGTGTACGACCCATGCGTTTAGTTTTGCCTAAAACGCGAATAGTAGCTACTTTCTCTACTTTTACATTGAAGATTTTTTCAACTGCTTGACGGATTTGCACTTTATTTGCAGTTAAAGGCACACGGAAAGTGTATTTGCCTTCTTCCATAAGCATAGTGGATTTTTCGGTAATAACCGGGCGGATTAGTACATCATGTAATTGCATTATCCGAGCACCTCCTCGATTTTTTCGACAGCGCCTTTAGTAATGAAGAGCTTATCGTAATGAAGAAGATCGAAAATGTTCATACCTTCGCAAGCCAATGCTTTAACACCTTGGATATTACGAGCGGAACGTTCAACATTTACATCACCTTCAGTGATGAACAATACTTTTGCATCACCAACGTTGAAGCTGTTAAGAATGTTCAACACTTCTTTAGTTTTAGGAGCTGCTAATGTGATTTCTTCCAAAACGTATAATTCGCTATTATTCACTTTATCGCTAAGAGCAGATTTAACTGCCAAACGTCTAGCCTTACGAGGCATAGCTTTATAATAGCTGCGAGGTTGAGGACCAAATGTAGTACCGCCACCGATCCAGATTGGGGAACGGCTGGAGCCCGCACGTGCACGGCCGGTACCTTTTTGTTTCCAAGGTTTGCGACCGCCGCCGCGAACCATACCTCTAGTTTTTGTTGCATGTGTGCCGAGACGTTCGTTAGACAATTGACGAACTACGGCTTGATGCATAACGGCTTCGTTTACTTCAACGCCGAATACTGCATCGTTTAACTGTATTTCACCGACTTTAACGCCGGATTGATTATATGTTGCTACTGTAGGCATTACATAATCCTCCTTTCGACAAATGATTATTTAACAGGTTTAACCGTGCTCTGAACCTTAACCAAGCTACCTTTAGCGCCTGGGATACCACCTTTAACCAATAAAAGGTTACGTTCAGCATCAACTTTCACAACGGATAAGCGTTGTACGGTAACTCTGTAACCACCCATTTGTCCAGGGAGTTTTTTACCTTTGTATACCTTACCGCCGCCACCGGAGATCATAGGACCGATGGAACCAGGTTCACGGTGAGATTTGGAACCGTGAGTTTCAGGACCACGGGAGAAATTATGGCGTTTAATCGTGCCAGCAAACCCTTTACCTTTACCTGTACCCACTACGTCCACCAATTCACCTTCTGCGAAGATATCAGCTGCCAGAGTTTGGCCTACTGTGTAGTCAGCTGCATTGTCAACGCGAACTTCGCGAAGATATTTCACTGGAGCTACGCCAGCTTTGTCGAACTGACCTTTTACAGGTTTTGTTAAATGTTTTTCTTTAATGGAACCGTAACCGATTTGTACTGCTTCGTAACCGTCTGTTTCAACAGTCTTTACGCGCACTACAACACTTGGGGTAGTTTCCACTACTGTTACAGGAACTAAACGGCCTTCAGCTGTGAAGACTTGTGTCATTCCTAATTTTTTACCCAAAATAGCTTTAGACATTATCGCACCTCCTTATAGTTTTATTTCAATAGATACACCAGCCGGTAAATCTAAACGAGTGATAGCATCTACTGTTTTCGAATTTGGTTCAAGAATATCAATCAAGCGTTTATGTGTACGCATTTCGAATTGTTCACGGGAGTCTTTGTTTACATGTACGGAACGAAGAATCGTGAAGATATTCTTTTCTGTTGGCAATGGAATCGGACCAGAAACCATAGCGCCATTTCTTTTTGCAGTGTCTACGATCTTAGCAGCGCTTTGATCGAGAGCTTTGTGGTCGTATGCCTTAAGGCGAATACGGATTTTTTGCTGTTTAGCCATTATTAATAATTCCTCCTGTCGTCCATTTCATGAATGAACTGCTCCATAGAAATTCTCCCCCGCAGAGGCAACCTTCTACTTCATAGTTTAAAAACACAACACTAGAGCGGCAGTATCTGCCGCTCTTATGTGCTGCAAGTATTGTACTCAGCGCATCACTGCGATGAGCATAAAAGGCATATTAACCTTCGATTTGTGTTACTACGCCGGCGCCTACTGTGTGGCCACCTTCGCGGATCGCGAAGCGAAGACCTTCTTCGATAGCGATTGGAGTGATCAATTCGATTTCCATTGTTACGTTATCGCCAGGCATACACATTTCTACACCTTCAGGAAGGTTTACAACACCTGTTACGTCTGTTGTACGGAAATAGAATTGTGGACGGTAGTTGGAGAAGAATGGAGTATGACGGCCACCTTCTTCTTTAGTCAAAACGTACACTTCCGCTTTGAATTTAGTGTGTGGGTTGATGGAACCCGGTTTAGCCAATACTTGACCACGTTCGATGTCTTTACGGTCAACACCGCGAAGCAATGCACCGACATTGTCACCTGCTACTGCGGAATCCAATGTTTTACGGAACATTTCAAGACCTGTAACAACGTATTGTTCAGCTTTTTCTTTCAAGCCTACTACTTCTACAGTGTCGCCGACGTTTACTTCACCACGCTCAACACGGCCGGTTGCCACTGTACCACGACCGGTGATTGTGAAAACGTCTTCCACAGGCATCAAGAAAGGTTTATCAGTATCACGAACCGGCGTTGGGATGTAGGAATCTACAGCCGCCATCAATTCGTCGATTTTCGCTACGTATTGAGCGTCGCCTTCCAACGCTTTCAATGCGGAACCTACGATAATAGGCACTTCGTCGCCAGGGAATTCGTAGGAAGAAAGAAGTTCACGTACTTCCATTTCAACCAATTCGATCAATTCTTCATCGTCAACCATATCGGCTTTGTTCAAGAATACTACGATTGCAGGAACGCCAACCTGACGAGCCAACAAGATGTGTTCGCGAGTTTGAGGCATAGGGCCGTCAGCTGCGGATACAACCAAGATAGCGCCGTCCATTTGAGCTGCGCCGGTGATCATGTTTTTAACATAGTCAGCATGGCCCGGGCAGTCAACGTGTGCATAGTGACGATTTTCAGTTTCATACTCAACGTGTGCAGTGTTGATTGTGATACCGCGTTCACGTTCTTCAGGAGCTTTATCGATCATGCTGTAATCCTGGAAGTCAGCTTGGCCTTTTTCAGCCAATACTTTAGTGATTGCAGCAGTCAAAGTAGTTTTACCATGGTCAACGTGACCGATTGTACCGATATTAACATGCGGTTTCGTACGTTCAAATTTTTCTTTTGCCATTTTAAATTATCCTCCGAGGAAAATAGTAATTCTATTAATCAAATGTGAGATTAACCATTTTTCTTTGCTTGAATTTCTTCAGCAATTTTCTTAGGAACTTCTTCATAATGATCGAATGTCATGGAGTAGTTACCGCGACCTTGCGTTTTGGAACGAAGATCAGTTGCGTAACCGAACATTTCGCTCAACGGAACATATGCTTTGATATGTTGGTTGCCATTGCGAGCTTCCATGCCGTCCATACGACCACGACGGGAGTTCAAGTCACCGATTACGTCGCCCATATATTCTTCAGGAACGTCTACTTCTACGGCCATGTACGGTTCAAGCAATGCAGGGTCTGCTTTGCGAGCACCTTCTTTGAAGCCCATAGAGCCGGCGATTTTGAAGGCCATTTCGTTGGAGTCAACGTCATGGTAAGAGCCGTCGAATACGATAACTTTGACATCAACCATTGGATATCCGGCGATAACACCGGTTTCCATAGCTTCTTTAACACCGTTTTCAACAGGTCCAATGTATTCACGAGGAATCGCACCACCTACGACCTTGTTTTCAAATTCAAAGCCAGCGCCCGGTTCTTGAGGAATCAATTCCAACCAGCAGTGACCATATTGACCACGACCACCGGATTGGCGTACGAACTTGCCTTCAGCCTTAACAGACTTGCGGATAGTTTCGCGGTACGCAACTTGAGGTTTACCTACGTTACAGTCCACTTTGAACTCACGATGCATACGATCAACGATGATATCCAGGTGAAGCTCACCCATACCGGAAATAATAGTTTGACCTGTTTCTTCATCAGTGCGAACTTTGAAAGTAGGATCTTCTTCCGCCAAACGAGCAAGAGCCGTACCCATTTTTTCTTGGTCAGCTTTTGTTTTAGGTTCAACGGCAACGGAGATAACCGGTTCCGGGAATTCCATAGATTCAAGGATTACAGGAGCTTTTTCATCACACAATGTGTCGCCTGTAGTAGTATCCTTCAAACCAACCGCCGCAGCGATATCACCGGAATAAACGCGTTCGATTTCCTTACGGGAGTTAGCGTGCATTTGAAGAATACGGCCGATACGTTCTTTTTTACCTTTAGTGGAGTTGAAAACGTAAGAACCGGATTCCAATGTACCGGAGTACACACGGAAGAACGCTAATTTACCAACATAAGGGTCAGCCATGATTTTGAATGCCAATGCGGAAAATGGCTCTTCATCGGAAGAAGGACGAGTTGTTTCTTCTTCAGTACCAGGAACTACACCCTTAATAGGTGGAATATCGATTGGAGCAGGCATGTAATCGATGACAGCGTCCAACAACATTTGTACACCTTTGTTTTTGTAGGAAGAACCGCAAAGAACCGGGAACAATTGGTTAGCAATAACGGCTTTACGCATCGCTGCTTTCAATTCTTCTATGGAGATTTCTTCGCCTTCCAAATATTTCATCATGATATCGTCATCAGTTTCAGCGATAGCATCGATCATCATTTCGCGACGAGCTTCCGCTACTTCTTGATATTCAGCCGGGATATCAGTGATTTCAAATTCTTTACCGTCATCGGATTTGTAAATTTCCGCTTTCATAGTCATCAAATCGATGATGCCCTGGAAAGTATCTTCAGCGCCGATTGGCACTTGAATTGCTACGGAATTTGCACCCAAACGGGTTTTCATCATGTCAACTACGTTAAAGAAGTCAGCACCGATCGTATCCATCTTATTTACATAAGCAATACGAGGTACACCGTAGTTAGACGCTTGACGCCATACAGTTTCGGATTGAGGTTCAACGCCACCTTTAGCACTGAACACCGCTACGGAGCCGTCAAGAACACGTAGAGAACGTTCTACTTCTACAGTAAAGTCAACGTGACCAGGAGTATCGATGATGTTAATACGATGTTCTTTCCATTGACAAGTTGTTGCAGCAGAAGTGATTGTGATACCACGTTCTTGCTCTTGCTCCATCCAGTCCATCGTAGCAGCACCTTCATGTACTTCGCCGATCTTGTGAACGATACCTGTATAGTAGAGGATACGTTCTGTAGTAGTTGTTTTACCGGCATCGATGTGAGCCATGATACCGATATTACGAGTTTTTGCTAAGGAAAACTCTCTTGCCACAGTTGTCAACTCCTCTTATTACCAACGATAATGAGCAAATGCTTTATTAGCTTCTGCCATTTTATGAGTATCTTCTTTTTTCTTGATTGCAGCGCCTGCATTGTTGAAAGCGTCCATCAATTCGCCTGCTAAGCGTTCTTTCATGGTGCGTTCACCACGAAGACGAGCGTAGGTTACAACCCAACGAATACCTAGGGTTTGACGGCGATCAGCACGAACTTCAACCGGCACCTGATAGTTAGCACCACCGATACGGCGAGCGCGCACTTCAAGTACAGGCATAACATTTTTCAATGCTTGATCAAAAACTTCCATTGGGTCTTGACCCATTTTGGAACGAATAATTTCAAATGCATCATATACGATAGTTTCAGCAATGCCTTTTTTGCCATCGTACATAACTTTGTTGATGAAACGTGTAACTAATTTGCTGTTGTACACCGGATCTGGAAGTACATCACGTTTCGGAACAGGGCCTTTTCTTGGCATGTTCAATCCCTCCTTTATATAGATGTGTGTTAATTTGTTTACTGGCTAAAATTATTTTTTAGCTTTTTTCGCGCCGTATTTGGAACGACTTTGCATACGGTTTTGTACGCCAGCTGTATCCAATGCACCACGAACAATGTGATAACGCACACCTGGAAGGTCTTTAACACGACCGCCTCTGATAAGTACAACACTGTGTTCTTGTAAATTGTGACCAATGCCTGGGATGTAAGCAGTTACTTCAATAGCGTTTGTCAAACGTACACGGGCAACTTTACGAAGCGCGGAGTTTGGTTTCTTTGGAGTAGCTGTGTACACACGAGTACATACACCACGTTTTTGTGGGCTTTCTTGAAGTGCTGGAGCATCGGACTTTTTAGTCATGCTTTCGCGACCTTTACGTACTAGCTGATTAATTGTTGGCATTTGGGCACCTCCTTTCCAAATTTGAGATTTATAATTGATCCGCCATAACAAAGTGTTACATCGGATATTACCGAGATTAACGCAGGATTCCCACCGCCGTAGCGCGCACCTTGATGCGACACGCACGTCCGAGATCATCCATGGTGTGCTTGTCATTCACAGGTATTCCCTGTTCTTCACAAGCAGTCCGTAAAGGCTGTACCACACGTTCATCACTATCACAACCCAGGAACACATACTTCACAGCGCCTTTAGCAATTTGTTTCAACGTTTGCTTGGCACCGATCGTTTTGTTCACCGACTTCAGATGGGCAATGTCCATTGTACTAATTCTCCTTACGAAATTATGCTGATTAGGCATACCATGCCCAGAGCACTATGTAAGTATATCAATTACGCAAGACCATGTCAAACGATTTTCAACGTCTTACACCGCTATTTATCTACATTTTATATGCACACTCATCCGTGTGTTTCATGTCGCTTCATTTTATAAATACATAAAGAATTTTTATTCACATTTGATTGTTTTGGCGAATAATTACTCATTCTATGCATGCGCTATTATTTTTTCTTTTACCAATTATGCAAAATTAATATAAACACCATTTTAGTATGATATAAATTTATATAGAACAAATATTTGTAATTATAAATTATTATAGAAAGGAGATTATATGATCCAACTCATCAAGCGTTATTCAAACTTCAATCCACCTGTAATCATAGGCAGCTTGTCTATCGTTTTAGGGCTTAGCTTATGCGCCCTTCTGATTCCGCAAATATCTCAAACGATCCTCCAAGGGGTTCGGGATATCATATTTGAAGATTTCAGCTGGTTTTACATCTTAGCGATCAGCCTCTTCTTTATCTTCAGCATATTTCTCGCACTCAGTTCACTGGGCGATATTAAACTCGGCAACGACGACGAGGAAGCTGAATTTTCTTATACAGCTTGGCTCGCCATGCTGTTTGCGGCCGGTACCGGTGTAGGTCTCATGTTCTTCGGTACTGCTGAACCGCTCTCGCATTATCATTCCGCCGTAGCCCTGGTCGGCGGTGCACCGAGCGCCAAGGAGGCTCTATTCCGATCCATTTTCCACTGGGGCATCAACGCATGGACTGTATACGGCATCATGGCTTTAGCACTGGCATATTTCGGTTTCCGTTATAAACTGCCCCTGGCGCTCCGCTCATGTTTCTATCCGTTGTGGAAAGATAAGATCAACGGTCCTCGTGGGCATATCATCGATATCATCGCACTTTGCGTAACTTTATTAGGGATTGTGACCACGTTAGGATTCGGTGCCGCCCAATTAGGTTCGGGCTTTCTATATATTGACGTCATTTCCGCTAACGACTTTCCCGCACAAACGGTCATCATCATCGTCATTATGTCCATTGCCGTTTTATCCGCCGTTACAGGCATCGACAAGGGCGTTAAACTGCTCAGCGAAGTCAATATATCCGTTGCACTAGTCTTAATGCTCTTTGTTCTCTGCGCCGGACCTACCTTGCTTCTATTAAACTCCATGGTGGAAAACTTCGGCTACTATCTGTCACATATTCTGGGACAAAGCTTCTATACATCTATCTACACGCCGGAAAACCGTCCATGGTTTTTCAGCTGGACCATACTGTTTTGGGCATGGTGGTTATCTTGGGCGCCATTCGTCGGCATGTTCATCGCACGAATCTCAAGAGGTCGAACAATTCGAGAATTCATCTTCGGCGTTCTCATCATCCCCACCGTATTCACCATCGTCTGGTTCACCATCTTCGGCAATACCGCCATTTATATTGATGAAAGCGTGGCAAACGGCGCACTCGGTGCATTAACCGATAAACCGGAGCAGCTGCTCTTCGCATTTCTCGAGTATTTACCGTTATCCGGGCTGACCAGTCTCCTATCGATTATCGTATTGGCATTATTTTTCATCACATCCGCCGACTCGGGGATTTATGTCTTAAATAATATCGCCGCTTATGACAAAGGCACGCCATCACCGAAATGGCAATGTCCGATGTGGGGCGTCGTGATGGCATTCCTCGCCATCAGCTTGCTCAGTATCGGCGGGCTCAACGTACTCCAGTCGGTAACACTCATTCTCGCCTTGCCGTTTGCAGCCTTGATGGTCATCATGTGCTACAGCTTATGGCAGGGATTATTGACGGATAATCAATACTTTAATACGAAACTTTCAACCACATCCATCTATTGGGACAGTAAAAACTGGAAGCAGGGTCTAGCTAAAATACTCAATCAAACGCAGTCGGAAGATGTTATTTCCTTTATGAAAACGACCGTATTACCCGCAATGTACCAGCTTAATAAAGAGTTAACCGAGGAATACGGATTAACTACGCGAATTGACAAACACTTCAACGGTAACGACGCCTCCGTGGAGTTGACCATCGAAAAGGAATCGATGCGCAATTTTACCTACGGTATCAAGCTCGTTACACAGGAGGTATCGGATCATCTCATTGACGATCCCAACATTCCCCATATTACTGAAAGCACAAATGCAATTCCCATGACATATTTCAGTGACGGTCGCGCCGGATATGATGCACAATATATGACACGCGAGGATATCATTACCGATATCATTCGACAATATGAACGATATCTAACCTTATCGGATGACGTCGGTTATGACATCATGGCTCATGACGCGGAGGAAGCGGCCGAGTAATTTTTATAAAACAGCAATCAACTAAGTATCATTTAAATTCACCAAATGACACTAACACATATCATATAGCCCCCAATTTATACAGGCATAATTATATAGTCCTATAATCATAGAGCTTAAAATCAATATATGCCTATAACAAAAGGGTGCACCTCGCGGGTGCACCCTTTTTATTCTGTCGCACAGTATCAACGATGCAACAAATCTATACAATTAATATGGCCTAACGGCCGGTCCGAAGCAATTAATCTTCAGACATAACCTCTTCCGTAATATCAATGATTTCAGGTGTATTTTTTACAACTTCAATCTTACGGTAACGACTCATACCTGTACCGGCAGGAATTAACTTACCGATAATTACGTTTTCTTTCAAGCCCAACAATGGATCGATTTTACCCTTGATGGCAGCGTCGGTAAGAACACGTGTCGTTTCCTGGAATGACGCAGCGGACAAGAAGGAATCCGTAGCCAATGCGGCTTTTGTAATACCCAACAACGTGCGCTTGCCTGTAGCATTTTCACGACCGTTAAGAGTAAGACGACGATTTTCTTCGTCAAAAGTATTAACGTCGACCATATCCCCAGGAAGCATATCGGCATCGCCGGCAGTTTCGATTTTAACTTTATGAAGCATTTGGCGTACGATAACTTCGATATGTTTATCGTTAATTTCTACACCTTGGGATTTGTATACTTTCTGCACTTCATATACGAGATAACGTTGTGTCGCTTCCGTACCCATGACACGCATGATGTCATGAGGATTGATGGAGCCTTCTGTCAAACGGGCGCCCAAGGATACCACATCACCGTCTTTAACGATAATGCGGGAACCGTAAGGGATGAGATAATCAAGTTCGATACCGTCTTCACCGGTGATGAAGATTGTATTGGTGCCTTTTTTACCTTCGTTAGGCACAACGCGAACAGTCCCTTCGTTTTCGGCGATAATGGCATTACGTTTCGGCTTACGCGCTTCGAACAATTCTTCGACACGCGGCAAACCTTGTGTGATATCGTCACCTGCGACACCGCCTGTATGGAATGTACGCATTGTCAACTGAGTACCCGGTTCACCGATGGATTGTGCTGCAATGATACCTACGGCTTCACCGACTTGAACCTGGTTACCCGTACCTAAATCGCGACCGTAGCACTTGCGGCATACGCCATAAGGGCTGCGGCAGGTCAATACGGAACGGATCTTAACGGTTTCATAGTGTTTTACTACTTCATCAGCCAATGCTTCCGTAATTTCACCGTTAAGAGGAACGATAACCTCGCCAGTTTCCTTGTTAACCAATTCTTCGGCTGCAATGCGGCCTACGATACGGTCTTTTAACGGTTCGATAACACCGGTACCTTCAACGATAGCTTCCACTTCGATACCGTGGATTTCATTGTTGCGCACCTGTACTTCTTTTACATCGGAGTTAAGAATAGCTTCGATGCCTTCTTCCGTAAGGCGTGTATCGGCAGGGAAAATTTCCACGCCGTCACTGTCGACGATGGCATTTACAGTATCCTTGTTCAACATATTCTGAACCATGGTTTCCTTCAATGTTGCACGGATGCTGTCATCACTTTCACCAAGAATAATTTTCTGAACCAGGTTAGTATGGTTGATATCGCTGTCGGAGCCCAAATGCACACCGCGCAAAGCGATCGATGTAACACCGGATTCAGCAATATCCGTCAAACATTGTTCATCAAGAACGGTTTCAGCAGGCACCACAAGTTCGCCTGTTTCCGCATTAACCACGTCTTTATCCAACACGCGGCCGAGAAGCTTGTCTTTCAACAAGTCCAGCGCCTGACGGGAAGATGTGGCCAAACGAGCCCGTTCACGAACGAGGTCGATACCTACCACATCACAATCATCCTCACGAACGATTACATCCTGAGATACGTCAACAAGACGACGGGTCAAGTAACCGGAGTCAGCTGTACGAAGCGCCGTATCGGCCAAGCCTTTACGGGCACCGTGGGAGGATGTAAAGTAATCCAATACGGTCAAGCCTTCTTTAAAGTTCGCCTTAATCGGCAAGTCGATGATACGACCGGACGGATCCGCCATCAAACCGCGCATACCGGCAAGCTGACGAATCTGTTGTTTATTACCGCGGGCACCGGAGATAGCCATCATATATACAGGGTTAAAGCCGTCTTTATCGCAGGCCATATTATCCATCATGGCATCGGTAACATCTTCTGTCGCCTGAGTCCACAACTGAATAGTCTTACGATACCGTTCTTCCTCTGTAATGAGACCGCGCCGGTACAAGCGGGATACTTTTTCTACCTCTTGTTCCGCCGTATCAAGTAAATCAAACTTGACATCCGGTACCTTGATATCCGCAATCGCTACGGTCATGCCGGCGCGACGTGCGAAAGAATAGCCCAAGGACTTGATTCTATCCAATAATTCCGCCGTTTTTTCGTTACCGAACAACTGGAAGCATTGATCAACCAATTTGCCGACGGTTTTCTTATCCATAACCTTACCCAAAGAATAAGTACCGTCTTCACGTTGTTCATATTGCCATAATTCAGGGAATAACGCGTTATTGAAGATCAGGCGACCAGCAGTGGTTTCCACGCGACCATGTTCAGGCATGCGGATATAGAGAATATCCTGCAATCCGATGACATGAGATTCATAGGCAAGCATAACTTCATCATAAGTAGCAAATGTTTTTGCCTTGTCTTTAGTATCTTCACGTACAACCGTCAAGTAGTATGTACCCAAGATCATATCCTGAGACGGTACCGCTACCGGTTTACCGTCCTTCGTAGACAAGATATTATGGCTGGAAAGCATCAATGTACGTGCTTCCGCCTGTGCTTCAACGGACAATGGCAAGTGACACGCCATTTGGTCACCGTCAAAGTCGGCGTTGAACGCTGTACATACTAATGGATGCAACTTGATGGCACGGCCTTCCCAAAGAATCGGTTCGAAAGCCTGGATACCAAGTCTGTGCAATGTAGGGGCGCGGTTCAAGAGAACAGGATGTTCCTTGATAACCTCTTCCAAGGACTCCCACACGCCGGGACCGATTCTTTCAACTTGACGTTTAGCAGCCTTGATATTGGATGCCTGACCGCGTTCAACCAGACGTTTCATAACGAACGGTTTGAACAATTCCAACGCCATTTCCTTAGGCAGGCCGCATTGATGCATTTTAAGTTCAGGGCCTACTACGATAACGGAACGACCGGAGTAGTCAACACGTTTACCGAGCAGGTTCTGACGGAAACGACCTTGTTTACCCTTGAGCATATCGGACAAGGATTTCAACGGACGGTTACCAGGTCCCGTAACAGGACGACCGCGACGGCCATTATCGATTAACGCATCCACCGCTTCCTGAAGCATGCGTTTTTCGTTGCGTACGATGATGTCAGGTGCCCCCAAATCGAGCAATCGTTTCAAACGGTTGTTACGATTGATGACACGGCGATATAAATCATTGAGGTCAGATGTGGCAAAACGACCGCCATCGAGCTGAACCATAGGGCGCAATTCAGGTGGAATTACAGGAACCACATCCATAATCATCCATTCAGGGCGGTTACCGGACTGACGGAATGCTTCTACAACCTCTAAACGGCGAACCGCACGAATTTTACGCTGACCGCTGGCCGTGTTCAATTCTTCACGCAATTCAGCATTCAATACTTCTAAATCGAGTTCAGCTAAAAGCGCTTTTACCGCCTCAGCCCCCATATCGATGCAGGCGAAAAGAATTTCTTCGGAAGCGCCTAATTCATAGCGTTCTTCACGAGTGAGTTCCTCGTATTCTTTGTCGGCTTCCGGAATCGTCGCATCATCGCGAAGAGCCGCATTATAGCGTTCTTTGCGTTGTGCTTCACGCACGATGGCCAAACGTTCGTTGCGTTGCGCCACCGTTTCAATAACGACGGATTTACCACCGATAGTATAACCGTCTTCGTTAAATTGAGCTTCATATTCACGATATTCCTGCTCGGATAACAATTGGCGTTTCGCCAACGGTGTTCCAGCAGGATCTACTACGATATAAGAAGCAAAGTATAATACACGTTCCAAAGAACGTGGAGATACATCAAGGATCAGGCCCATACGGGACGGAATACCTTTAAAGTACCAGATGTGAGATACAGGAGTGGCCAATTCAATATGACCCATACGTTCACGACGTACTTTTGCACGAGTAACTTCAACACCACATTTATCGCAGACTACGCCTTTATGACGGATACGTTTATATTTGCCGCAGTGACATTCCCAATCCTTTGTAGGTCCAAAAATGCGTTCACAGAACAGGCCATCACGTTCCGGCTTTAACGTACGGTAGTTAATTGTTTCTGGTTTCTTAACTTCCCCATGAGACCATGCCAAGATCTGTTCCGGAGAGGCTAAGCCGATTCGCATGGAATCGAATTCATTTACGTCTAGCACTACTATCGCTCCCTTCTATAGATAGTTTCAGTCTTCATCGTCAGAGGATTGATCCATAGGATATGCCAGTTGGCTGAGAATATCATCTTCCCCGCCATTATCGGCAGGTGCTTCTTCCTCTGCTTCCGGTTCTACAACTGTTACTTCATCTGTTTCAACAGCACTGCCGTCCATAACATCTTCAATACCAGTTTCTACCGCTTCATCTTCGTCATCAAGTTCTTTCATTACTACTTCTTCTTGATCTTCATTCAATATTTTTACATCAAGACCGATACTTTGAAGTTCTTTGAGCAATACTTTAAAGGACTCAGGTACGCCCGGTTCTGGAATGTTTTCACCTTTAACGATTTTTTCGTACGCTTTCACACGGCCTACGACATCATCGGATTTAACGGTCAGCAACTCTTGAAGTGTATAGGCTGCACCATAGGCTTCAAGAGCCCACACTTCCATTTCCCCGAAACGCTGACCGCCGAATTGAGCTTTACCACCCAACGGTTGTTGTGTAACAAGGGAGTACGGACCTGTGGAACGAGCATGAATCTTATCATCAACCAAATGATGGAGTTTAAGCATATAAACATATCCGACCGTAACGCGATTATCCATCGGTTCACCGGTACGACCGTCATATAGTACGGTTTTACCGTCATCAGGACGACCTGCAATCGCCAAGGTTTCGAATACGTCTTTTTCGTGAGCACCGTCAAATACAGGTGTAGCGATATGAATACCCGCTACATCAGGTTTCGGCATGCCGTATTTTTCGTAATCATAGCCGAGGCCTTCCAAGGCTTTGCGGATTTCAACGCGCTTCGCTTCGGCGGATTCAATATCGTTAAGGGTATTCTTAACCTTATCGATAGCGGCCAGCTCCTCTACGAGAGCCGGATCCATTTCCGCCGCTTCTTCTTCGGAGTCGAAATATTCCATATGAAGTGCATTGTATTTAGCTTCCAAAGCTTTGAGCTCCTGATAACGAGCTTCACCGCCCATAACTTTGAATTTCTTCTGCGCCGCTTTTTCTATATGTTTAAGAATTTTCGCTTTCAAATCAATGATTTTTTCATTTTCATCGAAATGATCTACCGTTACATCTTCTGTAACCTTTGCTTCCAAAGCTTCAATTTCACCATATAAATCGCGAACGGCTTCGATTTCATCCCAATAAGAGCTGTCGGTACGCGCTTCTTTCAACACATTCTGAATATGAAGATCCGTTTCTTTAATCTTCATACCTAGACCTTGAACGGCCCAGCCCAAATGAGTTTCAAGAACCTGCCCGATATTCATACGGGACGGTACGCCCAATGGATTCAACACGATTTGTACCGGTGTACCGTCAGGAAGGAACGGCATATCCTCTTTTCTCATAACGCGGGAAACGACACCTTTGTTACCATGACGACCCGCCATTTTATCGCCTTCATGAATCTTACGTTTTTGAGCGATATATACGCGGACGAGTTTATTTACGCCCGGTTGTAATTCATCACCGTTTTCACGAGTGAAAACCTTAACGTCTACTACTTTACCGGATTCGCCATGAGGCACGCGCAGGGATGTATCGCGTACTTCGCGTTCTTTATCACCAAAGATTGCACGTAGCAAGCGTTCTTCCGGCGTAAGTTCAGTTTCACCCTTCGGTGTTGCTTTACCTACGAGGATATCCCCCGGATGTACCTCTGCACCGATGCAGATAATACCGTCTTCGTCGAGATTTCTAAGCGTATCATCACCTGTATTAGGCAGTTCACGCGTAATTTCTTCGGCACCTAATTTGGTGTCACGCGCATCACATTCGTATTCTTCAATATGAATGGATGTATAAATATCTTCCTTGCAAAGTTCTTCACTGAGCAGGATAGCATCTTCGTAGTTATAACCTTCCCAAGGCATAAACGCTACAAGAACGTTATAGCCCAATGCCAATTCACCGCCGTCGGTAGCAGGGCCGTCAGCCAACACCTGGCCTTTTACAACGTGGTCACCTCGATTGACGATCGGTTTCTGGTTAAAGCATGTGGATTGGTTGGAACGAAGGAATTTATTCAAACGGTATGTATCAACACGGCCGTCGCTATCGCGAAGAACGTGAATTTCATTACCCCAGCAACGTACGACTTTACCGGATTCGCGCGCCAATACGCAGACACCGGAGTCAGTTGCGGCTGTATATTCCATGCCTGTACCGACAAGAGGGGCTTGAGCCCGCAAGAGTGGCACCGCCTGACGTTGCATGTTCGCACCCATCAAGGCACGGTTAGCATCGTCATTTTCAAGGAAGGGAATCATAGCTGTACCGATAGATACAACTTCTTTCGGACTAACGTCCATATAGTCGACCTTATCAGGTGTAACTTCCAATACATCATGACCGCGACGGCAGGCAACATGATCCTCCATGAAGTAACCGTCCGCATCAATAGGCGAGTTCGCCTGAGCGATAGTCATACCTTCCTCTTCATCAGCCGTCATGTATACAACGCTGTCAGATACGCGCACTTTAACAACGGTATCGGCTTCTTTACCTTTACCGTAAATTTTTTCAACGCGACGATATGGCGCTTCAATAAAGCCGAATTCATTTACCTTTGCATAGTTGGACAAAGAGTTGATCAAGCCGATATTCGGACCTTCCGGCGTTTCAATCGGACACATACGGCCGTAGTGAGAATGATGCACGTCACGAACTTCGAAACCGGCACGTTCACGAGACAAACCGCCAGGGCCGAGAGCGGATAAACGACGTTTGTGAGTCAACTCCGCCAATGGATTTGTTTGGTCCATGAACTGGGACAACTGGGAAGAACCGAAGAATTCCTTGATTGCCGCCACTACAGGACGAATATTGATCAACGCTTGCGGCGTAATCGATTCAATTTCCTGAATCGTCATGCGCTCACGAACAACGCGCTCCATACGGGTTAAACCGATACGGAATTGGTTTTGCAACAATTCACCTACGCAACGAAGGCGACGATTCCCCAAATGGTCGATATCATCAGTATGACCCGCACCATCCATAAGATTGAGCAAATACGAAATATTAGCAATCATATCTTCTCTTGTAACCGTGCGATGTTCATATGGCAAATTGCAGTTATTGCAGATCACCTTGGAAGACGTGCCGTCAGAATTTTGAATATAGAACTCTGCAAAGCCTTCACCGTCGAACACGTGGCTTTCAGCCACTACACCCAATTGTTCCTCGGAAACCTGCACGCCTGCGTCGAGAATAATTTCACCCGTCTCAGTATCTACGATAGGTTGCGCCAATGTTTGACCCAACATACGTTGACGCCAGCCGAGTTTTTTATTTAATTTATAACGGCCTACGCGCGCCAAATCATAACGGCGGGCATCAAAAAATAAATTATCGAACAAATTACGAGCGGATTCCACAGTTGGAGGTTCGCCGGGACGTAATTTCTTATAAATTTCAACCAATGCTTCATCAGCAGATTGAGTCGTGTCTTTTTCCAGTGTGCGAACGATGCGTTCATCATATACCGGCAATCCGTCCTCACCGGTCTCGCCGTTCCAGAATAGATCGAGGATACTTTCATTAGTATCCCAGCCTAATGCACGAACCAATACCGTTGCCGGTAATTTACGGTTTCGGTCAATACGGACAGACACCACTTCACTCGCATCTGTTTCAAGTTCTATCCACGCACCGCGATTAGGGATAACGGTGGACTCATACAATCGATTACCCATGGTATCGATTTCTTTACCATAGTATACCCCAGGGGAACGTACCAATTGAGATACGATAACGCGTTCCGCACCATTGATGATGAAAGTACCCGTATCAGTCATCAACGGAAAATCGCCCATAAATACTTCTTGTTCCTTGATGTCCATATTTTCCGGATCATTATTTACCAAGCGAATATTTACGCGAAGTGGCGCTGCATATGTAGCGTCACGATTTTTACATTCATTAATATCATACTTAGGTTCACCCAAGCTGAACCCTTCAAAAGAAAGTACTAGATTACCTGAATTGTCTTTAATCGGAGAAATATCGTTGAAAATATTTTGTAAACCACTCTCCAAGAACCATTCATACGATTTACGCTGAATGTCCAATAAATGCGGCATCTTGATAACTTCGTTAATTTTTGCATATGTATAACGAGTCCTTTTGCCTACCTGTTCAGGTTTGAACATATTTGCTTTCACCCCTATCAAACACACCGGTCTACCATTTTCTATAACGGCATGAAAAAGACATCTTACAGGTCTCAGTTTTCCTGCTCGAATAACGTCAAATAAAGCAAGGTCCATTTCATTTTTAAAATAACCTTGCTTCCCGTTAACCAAGCACAACCTTGGAAGAAAACCTCATCACTATTTGTGTTATAGTTTTTGCATCCAAAAGCAGAAAACGCTACTTTTGCAATATATAATTTTATCAGTAATGCAAAAAACTGTCAACCAAAGGGGTTGACAGTTTTTGATTTTCATGTATCATTCATTTGATATCATATCGAAATAGACGTGTTCATATTAATAACGAATCTAAAAACGAATGTTTAGTTTCCCTTATGTTTCAAAAGGTTCGCACCGGCAATACCGGGCCGTGTCATTTCCTTAGGAGATAAGATATGATTGATTTCTTCTTCCGTTAATAAGCCTTGTTCCAAGATGATATCCCGAATAGCACGGCCCGATTTATACGCTTCCTTCGCAAGAGCCGATGCCGTTTCATATCCTAAATGCGGCAACAATGCCGTCACGATACCTACGGAACGGTTGAGCCAGTACTCACATTGCTCCCGATCGACTTCAAGATCCACCAATAATTTATCTACAAATGTATTAACCCCATTTTTGAGGTAGCAAAGATTATTAAATAAATTATATGCCAATACCGGTTCCATTACATTCAATTCAAACTGGCCGTTTTCCACAGCCAACGTGATGGTAAGATCATTACCGATAACTTGATAACACACCTGGTTCAATACTTCCGCGATAACAGGATTAACCTTCCCCGGCATGATGGAGGATCCCGGTTGACGAGGAGGCAACTTCAATTCACCGATACCGCAACGAGGACCGGATGCCATCAAACGGAAATCGTTGGCCATCTTGATAAGTACCAATGCGGTAACTTTAATACCGCTGGAGATATCCGCGAAAATATCCGTATTATTCGTAGCATCAATGAGATTATCCGCTGTGTAGAACGGTTCACCTACGACTTCGCTGAGTTCATACGCCACATCATGAATATAACTAGGCTCCGCATTAAGGCCCGTGCCTACAGCAGTAGCCCCCATGTTGATGACATGAGCGCCTTCAACGGCGGATTTAATACGCTTAATACCGCGGCGTACACCGGATGCATAAGCACCCATTTCCTGACCTAACGTAATAGGAACCGCATCTTGAAGATGAGTACGCCCCATCTTCAAAATTTCACTATATTCTTCCGCTTTCTTTTCCAATTCGTCCACGAGACGTTGTAACGCTTCAAGAAGCGGTTTTGTCTTCAAGATAGCACATACCTTGATAGCCGTCGGAAATGCATCATTTGTAGATTGCGCCATATTACAATGGTTATTAGGGCTAACGATATCATAGTTACCCTTAGGATGGCCTAGAATTTCAAGAGCCCTATTGGCCAACACTTCGTTCATATTCATATTAACAGATGTGCCGGCTCCGCCTTGGATCGGATCTACAGGGAACTGATCCGCAAATTTACCGGCGATAACTTCGTCCGCCGCCTGCGCAATGGCTTTACCGATAGATACATTTAAGCGACCCGTCTTCATATTCGCCAATGCGGATGCTTTTTTTACCATCGCCAGAGATTTGATAAAATCCTGGTCTAAATGTTTACCCGTAATATTGAAGTTCTCTAATGCACGAATTGTCTGTACACCATAATATAGCTCATCAGCTACTTCTAACTCACCCAGAAAATCGTGTTCTTTTCTCATAATAAACCTTCTTTCCAATGTACTATGTCTTTGAAAACGGTAAAATTTTGATAACGTACACTTCATTTATGGCTTCATTATAACATGTATCTTGTATACACAAAAGTCATTTCAAGTATTCCTTACAAACAATATTCTATATAATGTATAGAAATCTATTTTAATGAATAAATATATTAAATTAAAGCTGTATTTAATAATTCTCGCCCCTATAGTACAATAAGATAGACTATGTAAGTAAGGAGTACAACTACATGATTGATAATCATAAATTACGAATAGGCGCACTGTTCTTGTTAACTGTCATCAGTTACGGATTTTACAATGCCTATTTACCTGTAACGGATCCGGTGGAATCCAACTATGTTCTGTCCGCTATCACGATGCTGAAGCATAACTCGTGGATATCGCCCATGATATATGACCAGGTATGGTATGATAAACCGCCTCTCACCTATTGGGCTCTCATGATAACATACAAACTGTTCGGTATATCTGACTTTACATCGCGCATGCCGAATACGTTGATCGCAGGCGCCAGTATAGCCCTGATGTATCATCTTGTATTTCGTATAAAACAATCAACACATCTTGCCGTGACAAGCGCCATACTGCTTTTCAGCACATTGCAGTTCTGGTATATTTCACACGCCATCATAACAGACGGATTTTTATTTTTCTTCTCACTCGGCATTTTCGGCTATTCTTATTTAGCCTTTGAGAATCGCGACAGAGCTTCTATGGTGAAAGCCTATGTGGCAGCCGCTTTTGCGGTCCTCACGAAAGGGCCGGTAAGCATCGTATTGCCGGGACTGATTTTACTGTTATTTATTTGTATGAGGTGGTTCGCTCATAGAGAAAATACAGACTACAGCCTTGCAGATGATATGCGATTACTTTTTAATCCATTAGGCCTTATTCTGTTTTTCATCATCGGCTGCCCCTGGTATATGGCTATGTACACTATACATGGTCAGGATTTCATCATCGGCTTTTTAGGCCTTCATAACATTGATCGGGCCATCGTATCAGAACATCCGAAGTTTAATGTTTGGTACTACTACATAATCCTTATTCCGCTCGCCCTATTGCCATGGACGCCGACCATAATCTATCGTCTTAAAAGTATCAGCCGGAAAGATAATTTCGATCTATTAGGTATTCTATGGTTTGCAGTTATCGTTGTCTTCTATTCAGTGGTAGCCACAAAATATATAACCTATACACTACTCGCTATCATTCCATGTATCATATGGGGTGCGGAAGCTTTCATAACTATTATCAATAAAAATGATAAAACCTTTACATATATTATATCCATTCCATTTTTCATATATTTAAGTATTTTCTTAACTGCCAGCTTTACATCACCGGAGCTATGGCCTGCACCGTTGATGATTACGTCAGCAATAATCCCGCTGTTACTGATAGTATCAAAACATTTCATAAAAACCCTTTGGCAGCAGACTATCTACCTGCTTACACCGATAGTTATCCTATACAGTGCGGTAACTGTCACAGTCCCTCCTATTCTGCTCAATCAATCGGGGATTCAATTTAAATCATACATAGAATCAAGTAGTCAAAAGATCTATGTATATGGTACATATTTCACATCAATCCGGTATTATACAGAAGCTACACCTACACAGGTATTCGTGCATACTACCGATAATCCGCTGTGGACGGAAGGTAAAACATTAATGCCGAC
This sequence comes from Veillonella rodentium, assembly GCF_900187285.1. Classification (NCBI taxonomy): domain Bacteria; kingdom Bacillati; phylum Bacillota; class Negativicutes; order Veillonellales; family Veillonellaceae; genus Veillonella; species Veillonella rodentium. Next base: position 1,695,169 of record NZ_LT906470.1, read on the forward strand.
TATCACAAAAGACGAATTCTATCAGGTAGTGCCTAAAGAACACGGTGCTATTATCATCGTTCCCGACAAATACAAGAAAAAATTTACTGAATCGTCAGCCTATCCCATGACGAGAGAAATCGGTAAAACCGCAACGGCTAAGATTTACAAGGTTCAATAAGAAACAAAAAAGGCGTACCCATGGGTACGCCTTTTAGTATGGCCGAAATTATTTCAATTCTACAGTTGCGCCAGCTTCTTCCAACTGAGCTTTCAAAGCTTCAGCAGCATCAGCAGCTACGCCTTCTTTTACAGGTGCAGGAGCGCCGTCAACGATTGCTTTAGCTTCTTTCAAGCCAAGACCAGTTGCTTCACGAACAACTTTGATTACGTTGATTTTGGACCCGCCAGCCTCTTTCAAGATTACGTCGAAGGAATCTTTAGCAGCGCCGCCGTCAGCACCGCCAGCAGCTGCTACAGCTACAGGAGCTGCTGCAGTTACGCCAAATTCTTCTTCGATTGCTTTTACAAGATCATTAAGTTCAAGGATTGTTGCTTCTTTCAATTCAGCAACGATGTTTTCAATGTTCAATGCCATTTTAGATTTCCTCCATAAATTAGTTTAGTATGCCGGTGTCATGCAGCCGACAAGTAGTTTGCAGTAATAATTATTCCGCCGGTTTTGCGTCTGCAACAGCTTTGACAGCGTATGCAACGTTGCGAACAGGTGCTTGCAAAACGGAAAGCAACATGGAAAGCATGCCTTCGCGATTTGGAAGACTTGCGATTGCTTTAACGCCTGCAGCGTCCATAACTTCGCCTTCAACGATACCAGCTTTTACAGTGACAACGTCGCCTTCTACAGCTTTAATAAATTGCTCAATAACGCGAGCAGGTGCAACAGCATCATCTTTAGAAGTAGCCAACGCAGTTGGACCTTCTAAATGTTCAGAAAAGCCTTCAAGGTTCAATTCATTTGCAGCAATACGAGTCAATGTATTTTTGATTACTTTGTATTCAACACCTTCAGCCAACATTTTGCGACGAAGATCAGTTGCTTGCGCAACGGTCAAACCGGAGTAACCGATCAATACAGCGCCTTTTGCTTCAGAAAGAGTTTCTTTCATTTGAGCAACGATTGCTTTCTTTTGTTCAGTGACAGCCATTAGATTACCTCCTTGTAGATTTTTTGGTGCTCTATGTACTATCTTAGCGTAAAAACGACCCCATCGCACGCGATGAGGTCGTAACTAGTCCTAGGTTGTTCTAGTGTCAGCCTCAGCGGGCGGATTTTCATCCATTATACATACCAGCCGTCTACAGCTAAGAGACATATATGATTATTGCTCTTTGGAAACAGCGCTCAATTTGAACACGTTCAAAGGCACACCAGGGCCCATTGTAGCGGATAAGGTTACAGATTTAATATACTGACCTTTAGCTGCTACAGGTTTAGCCTTGATAATAGTATCAACGATTGTACGGTAGTTGTCAAGTAATTTTTCTTCATCGAACGATGCTTTACCGATGGAGCAGGAAACGATACCTGCTTTATCAGTACGATATTCGATCTTACCAGCTTTGATTTCATTTACTGCACGAGCAACGTCCGGAGTTACAGTACCAACCTTAGGGTTTGGCATCAAGCCTTTAGGACCCAAGATTTTACCGAGGCGACCAACTTGACCCATCATGTCAGGTGTTGCCACAACTACGTCAAAGTCGCTCCAACCGCCTTGAATTTTAGATACCAATTCTTCGGAACCTACGTAATCAGCGCCAGCTTCTTCAGCGGCTTTAATATTGTCGCCTTTAGCGAACACAAGAACGCGTTTAGTTTTGCCAGTACCATGAGGCAATACTACTGCACCACGAACTTGTTGATCAGCGTATTTAGGGTCGACATTCAAGTTGAAAGCGATTTCAACTGTTTCATCGAAATTTGCAGTTGCAGTTTTCTTAACGAGCTCAATTGCTTCTACCGGCTCATAAAATTTACCAGCTTCAATAAGTTTTACCGCCTCAGCGTATTTCTTACCTACTTTTGCCATTATAATATCCTCCTTATGTGGTCAAACGGGAATTCCCTCCCACCGATCAGCGCATTGCGCCAATCCTACGCTTATTAGTCAACGATTTCAATGCCCATGCTGCGAGCAGTACCTTCTACCATGCGCATACCTTGTTCTACGGTATTAGCATTCAAGTCAGGCATTTTCAATTCAGCAATTTCACGAACTTTATCGCGACCTACTTTAGCCACTTTATCGCGGTTAGGTACACCGGATCCTTTAGGGATGCCTGCAGCTTTTTTCAACAATACTGCAGCCGGTGGAGTTTTTGTAATGAAATCGAAGCTGCGATCTTCATATACATTAATCACTACCGGAATGATCAAGCCAGCTTGCTTAGCAGTACGTTCGTTGAATTCTTTTGTGAAAGCAACGATATTAACACCTGCCTGACCTAGTGCAGGACCAACTGGTGGTGCTGGAGTAGCTTTAGCGGCTTCAATTTGTAGTTTTACTTGTTTAACTAATTTCTTAGCCATGGGTAATTAAACCTCCTATGCTTATACTGTGGTGGTAACGGATGTACATCCTCCCACTGGCAACCAAAATCGATTGCGCTTTTAGAGTTATATGTATATATTAAAGAGTTTTCTCAACTTGAGAGAACTCTACCTCTACTTCGGTATCTCGATTGAACATTTCCACATTGAGCTTCAATGTTTCCTTTTCAGGGTTAATTTCTGTAATAACGCCTAGTCTATCTTCAAAGGCCCCGGATGTAATGCGTACCGTTTCACCGACTTCAATATCAATATTGACGGTCGGCTTCTTATTCAAGCCCTGAGACTTAAGTATATGTTCTACTTCGGAATCAGAAAGTGGAACTGGTTTTGTGGCGGATCCGACGAAACCCGTTACGCCCGGCGTGTTGCGCACGACATACCAGGAACGGTCGTTAACCTCCATCTCCACCAATACATACCCAGGAAAGATTTTGCGTTTTACTACTTTTTTAACCCCGTCTTTTTCATCTATTTCGTCTTCAAGAGGCACCAGAATACGACTGATAACATCCTGTAAACCCATAGACTGAACCTTAAGTTCAAGAGTGGTTTTTACTTTATTTTCGTAGCCTGAATAGGTATGAATTACATACCACTTCTTATCTGCTTCCATGTAATGGCCCCCTATCCAACAAAGTGCAACAACGTATTAAAAAGTTGGGCAAAAATCGCATCAAATACATAAATGAGCACAGCAATAAAAATGGTCACTAAGAATACCACAATTGTGTAATTGATGAGTTCTTTTTTTGTTGGCCAGACTACTTTTTTTAGTTCAGCTTTCACACCGCGGAAGAATTTTCCAAATCCACCACGCTGCTGCACTGCTGAGTTAGACTTTGCCATTGTTTCACATCCTCAAATCAACAGGTAATGAATGATAAGAATTATTTTGTTTCACGGTGTAATGTATGTTTACCGCAGAATTTGCAATATTTCATCATTTCAATACGATCAGGATTATTTTTCTTATTCTTGTTCGTTTGATAATTACGTTGTTTGCAATCTGTGCAAGCTAAAGTAATGGCATTACGCATCCGGATACACCTCGCTTTATATTTACTAATCTGTCTTTTGCACTCGAAATCGCTCGACTACATACTAAAAAACTATATCATACGTAGCAAGCGATGTCAAGAATTTAAGCAACTCAAAAAAGCCAGGCACGTGTGCCTGACATGAATAGTATAACAGACAACGGCGCCCCTTGTCTACCCAAAGAACGCCATGTCATGTTAACTTATATTTAACTTATATATGTCTATATATTATATTTACATATTTACTATTACTGCCTTGTTTATTACTGTTTCTTTGTGAAAGTTACTTTCACAATCTGCCAGAAGAAGACCAATGCCCCCAATATCATGATAGTATCGCCCACCATACGAAGCCAACGCAGATTTTGTAACAGCGGCTGCTGCATGAAGTCTTCGCTGCGAGCGAGCCACAAGCCTTGTGTAACGCTTGCCCAGCCTTGAATCAAACCGATCGGCAGTAAGCTGATAAGAACCATTAACGCAAGGCCCCAGTTCAATGCCCAGAAGCCGAATTTCATCAACTTGTCGTTAAACTCCACCTCAGGTCGAATGTAACGGGCGATGAGGAATACAAAGCCCAGGCTGAGGAACCCGTATACACCGAACAACGCCGTATGAGCATGAACGGCCGTCGTATTTAGACCTTGAATATAGAACAGTGAAACCGGCATGTTGATAAGGAAGCCGAAGATACCTGCACCCACCAGATTCCAGAAGGACACCGCAATGAAACAGTATACAGGCCATTTTAGTCGATGCATCCAAGGCGCACTGTGAAGGCGTGTATAATTTTCAAATGCTTCATACCCCAAGAGAACAAGAGGCACTACTTCCAATGCGGAGAATGATGCCCCTGTGGCCACCACAGTCGATGTAACACCGGTAAAGTAAAGATGATGGAATGTCCCCGGAATACCGCCGATGAGATAAATAGCACCGGACGAGATCGCCGCGATTGTACCGGCACGATATGATACAAGTCCGAGGGTTACAAAGATAAACGCCATTAAAGTAGTGGAGAATACTTCAAAGAAACCTTCTACCCATAGATGAATCACCCACCAGCGCCAGTATTCCATGATTGCCAAGTGGCTGTGTTCCCCGTAAAAAAGCCCAGGACCATAGAAAATACCGACCATGACAACCGAGAAGATAAACGCGGCTATGAGGTTTTTATCCCCTTTGTTTTTGAAAGCTCCGATGATGCTGCGCACCATGAGCACAAGCCAGAACAGAATACCGATATATTCAATCCATTGCCATACGCGGCCCAGCTCGATGTACTCATATCCCTGGTGGCCCAAGTAGAAGTTCAAAGCCGCCGGAATTTCATGAGCGACACCTAAGTATGTGCCCGCAAACGACCCCACTACGAGAACAACGAGTGCCCAGAATAAAATGTCCACCCCAAGTTTTTGGAATTTCGGATCCTTACCGCCGTTAATGATCGGCGCCAAGAATAAACCGGCACTCAAAAAGGACATTGCAATCCAGAACAAGGACGCCTGAATATGCCATGTACGAGCAATAGAATACGGGAAGTATTGCGCCAACGGAATACCATAAAAGGCCTGTCCCTCTACGGTGTAATGCGCAATGATACCGCCCATACCGAGCTGTAATAAAAATAATGCCAAAATCGTAAATAAATATTTTCCCAAAGACCGCTGAGACGGTGTGAGATTTAATTTGGAAATCGGATCTTCCGCAGGCGGTGTCAATTCATGATCATCCTGTTTGCGACCGAACGCCCACATCCATACAACGATACCGATACCGCAAAGTAAAATAATAACACTCACAACGGACCAGGCAATGCTTTCCGGTGTCGGATTGTGATCTAACAACGGTTCATGCGGCCAGTTGTTCGTATATGTTGCATCTGTCCCCGGACGTTGAGCGGATGCCATCCACGTAGTCCAGAAGAAAAACCGCGCCATATCGATACGGTCCTGTAATTCCGGCAACGTATTATCCTTCATCGCGAAATGATCACGCGTTTCGGATAATTTCGGGTTGTCTCCATAAAGTTCAACAAAATATTGCCCAGTTATATTCATCGCCGCAATACGTTCCGGTGAAAGCACTACGGTTCCGTCTTCGCGAACGGCGCTCTTGAAGTACTCCGTTTTAACGACTTCTTTAACAGCAGCCTGCTGAGCAGGACCTAACTGTTCATAAAGAACACCGAAGGCCTGTTGAGACTTGATGTCGAGCATAACGGACACCTCTTTGTGCAGCCAGTCAGCTGTCCAGTCAGGCGCCTGATATGCACCATGCCCCAATACGGTACCTACGGATTGACCGCCTGTAGATTGCCAAGCCGACTGACCATGCAGAATATCCTCTTTAGTAAATAAGACCTGTCCATCTCGAGAAACATACGCTGTCGGCACCGGCGGTGCTTGATGATACACATCAGTACCCAGATAACCGAGAATCGAAAATCCGATAACAAGAACAGCTACCACGGCTATCCAATACTTTTTGTATTCACCCATCACATTACCTCCTTTTCTATAAACGCACAAAAGAGGACCTATGCCCTCCTCGTATATACTATACACTAAATCTAGTGATAAAGCTGTATCCTAAGTTACAATGTATTGAAATTTTTCTCACTACAAATCATTACAAATAAATCCTACGTATCATTTCATCATAACCCGATCAATTTTCAACACAAAATGTTTAGCACATTACAGGGAATCGGACATATTATATCTATATCTATATCTATATCTATATCTATATCTATATCTATATCTATATCTATATCTATATCTATATCAGGATTATATATTTGGACATTCAATCCTGTTTTTCAATCAATGCATGAGACAAATATAAAAAGGGACCCGACGGGTCCCTTTTTAGAATCTATGATTCAGTTATCACACTCAGCGCATCACTGCGATGAGCATAAAAGGCATATTAACCTTCGATTTGTGTTACTACGCCGGCGCCTACTGTGTGGCCACCTTCGCGGATCGCGAAGCGAAGACCTTCTTCGATAGCGATTGGAGTGATCAATTCGATTTCCATTGTTACGTTATCGCCAGGCATACACATTTCTACACCTTCAGGAAGGTTTACAACACCTGTTACGTCTGTTGTACGGAAATAGAATTGTGGACGGTAGTTGGAGAAGAATGGAGTATGACGGCCACCTTCTTCTTTAGTCAAAACGTACACTTCCGCTTTGAATTTAGTGTGTGGGTTGATGGAACCCGGTTTAGCCAATACTTGACCACGTTCGATGTCTTTACGGTCAACACCGCGAAGCAATGCACCGACATTGTCACCTGCTACTGCGGAATCCAATGTTTTGCGGAACATTTCAAGACCTGTAACAACGTATTGTTCAGCTTTTTCTTTCAAGCCTACTACTTCTACAGTGTCGCCAACGTTTACTTCACCACGTTCAACACGGCCGGTTGCTACTGTACCACGACCGGTGATTGTGAAAACGTCTTCCACAGGCATCAAGAAAGGTTTATCAGTATCACGAACCGGCGTTGGGATGTAGGAATCTACAGCCGCCATCAATTCGTCGATTTTCGCTACGTATTGAGCGTCGCCTTCCAACGCTTTCAATGCGGAACCTATGATAATAGGCACTTCGTCGCCAGGGAATTCGTAGGAAGAAAGAAGTTCACGTACTTCCATTTCAACCAATTCGATCAATTCTTCGTCGTCAACCATATCGGCTTTGTTCAAGAATACTACGATTGCAGGAACGCCAACCTGACGAGCCAACAAGATGTGTTCGCGAGTTTGAGGCATAGGGCCGTCAGCTGCGGATACAACCAAGATAGCGCCGTCCATTTGAGCTGCGCCGGTGATCATGTTTTTAACATAGTCAGCATGGCCCGGGCAGTCAACGTGTGCATAGTGACGATTTTCAGTTTCATACTCAACGTGTGCAGTGTTGATTGTGATACCGCGTTCACGTTCTTCAGGAGCTTTATCGATCATGCTGTAATCCTGGAAGTCAGCTTGGCCTTTTTCAGCCAATACTTTAGTGATTGCAGCAGTCAAAGTAGTTTTACCATGGTCAACGTGACCGATTGTACCGATATTAACATGCGGTTTCGTACGTTCAAATTTTTCTTTTGCCATTTAGGATTGTATCCTCCTTCACAAAAACAAATTACATTCTAATATTAATATAATATATTAAACTAATTTAATCAACGGAATTAACATCCTTACAAGATATTATATCATAATCTATAAAGCTTGATAAACAAAAAATGCTTTCACCTGATTCACTCATCACAGGCAAAAGCATAATAAGTATTAGATTTGGACATAAAAAAATCCCCACCAGGTGAGGGTATATGGTGGCGGCACACGGATTTGAACCGCGGACACACCGGGTATGAACCGATTGCTCTAGCCAACTGAGCTATGCCGCCATATGTGGAGCTAGTGACCGGGATTGAACCGGTGACCTTATCCTTACCAAGGATACGCTCTGCCGACTGAGCTACACCAGCACAATGAACGTTCACGTCACTGTAAAAACATGGTTGCGGGGACAGGACTTGAACCTGCGACCTTCGGGTTATGAGCCCGACGAGCTACCAACTGCTCCACCCCGCTATAACTGGTGGAGGGAGAAGGATTCGAACCTTCGAAGTCGAAGACGGCAGATTTACAGTCTGCTCCCTTTGGCCGCTCGGGAATCCCTCCAAAATAAAATGGAGCTGGCGATAGGAATTGAACCCACAACCTGCTGATTACAAGTCAGCTGCTCTACCTATTGAGCTACGCCAGCATTTTCACGACAAGATGTATTCTATCATCCGTCGCACTCAGTGTCAAGATTTTTTTGATAAATTAATCTTGTTTACCAAGGTGCCTCTTTATGCTTAATCATAATATCATGAAACCATGACCTATGCAAGCATTTTATCAAAAATTATTGAAAAAGCACTTTTGTTGAAAGAACCGCTAAAATTCAACAAAAGTGCTTCTCTATCACAATTAAATATAATACAAATCAAAATCAATTCCGATCAGATTAATCGATTTCCAATACATGACTCGGATGTGTAATCGTTACGGAAGCATGTTTCGGATCATTATTATGTTCCAAATACAGTTTGTCGCCTTCAAGATGGCCTCTCCAACCGACGACAATAGGATATGTTTTACTAATAGTTTTCAATAGTTCAAAAGGTTGTAAGTTTAAAATCGGTGCGAAGAACACATTAATTCCGTCCAATAATACGACCTCCGTATCGCTGCGACTGAGGGCGCGACGAACGGCCTCCTCTGCAAGCTTCGGACGTTCATCACGAGGAACCAACAGAAATTCCTCTTCGATTAATTGTTTCGCTTCCAGATATTTCCAACCCTTTTGTTCAGACAACTCACGAATCAGCAGACTTTTACCGGACCCGGGCCCCCCGACGATAAATAGTATGCGTTCATCGTCACCTTGAATTTGTTCCCATCGTTCCTTTACATCTTGAACAGTAACCATATCCCTTGCCTCCTCGCTGTGATCGTCTCTATTTAACAGGACGATCAGATAACATAACGGATTTGATATATTGGTTTTTATCATCTAGGGCAAACTGTAAGTAAGAATTGCTTGCCGCCGGATTTTTATATTCATATACGGTAGCAGTGCCGGTATTCGTTGTAGATTCAACGATACGTGTCGGCATTCCGTAAACAAAGAGCAATAGATATTTTGTATCCCCCATCGCGATACCGCGGCGAGTAGGCGTATAAATATTGAGTAACACCCGGTTGATCAAGGAATTCTTATCAACGCTGACACCGTATTCGTTATAGCCGATAAAGGTGGAACCGAACAACATACCTTGCGTCTTCCATTCATTATTCGGATCATTGACGAAATGATCGTTCAACTGAAAACCGCGCAGTACAAAGTCATCAGCCGTCAATTTTCCCGCCTCGAAATTATATACAGGCGCTTTAGGTAATCCGAAACGAGGCCATACCTGCCCGGAAATAAAATCAACAGCCTCCACCGTATTGTTTTTGATAGTAAAAGCAATATAGTTTTTGCGATCATCTAACATGGATTTTTTTTGGCTATTATTATTTGTATTCTCTACAGAGGCGGTAAACTCCTTTTTTTGATCCCATGAATTTTCCTCATGGCCTTCATATAGGAAAATATAAGTCTCATTCTTTTGGTCACGCCACATCGCATTGGGACTGCCATAAGCAAAGACAAGTTCCATACGCGTGCTGCCCGGACCGATTTCCCGTACAGTAGCGGTGCCCTTTTTCGTACTATGAATATTAGTAATGGTATTCGGTTCAAAGAAGTAATTGGCCCCTTGTCCCCGTAACTGATTATCTACCAATCGTTCCTTTGCAGGCCCGGTATAAACGGTAACATCAAAATCCTTCATGAAATAGGTTGTGAAATTATCCCGCACGGAGGTACGTTCCACATCTTTAGGCGCTGTAAAGTGATCACCCAAACGGTATCCTTCAATCGCATAATCATCCGCCGTATCACCGAGAGCCGGTAAATTATTAGCCGTATAGGACTTACCGATATCAGCCAGGTTGTTCTTTGTCGCACTCGGCAAAGGCCCTTCATTTTCACTGGCCGCCTGCCAATACTGAATGGAATCACCGAAATCTGTAACGGCCATCTGTTCCGCAAGCCAGCCCGTTTTGGACTGTTCCGGGCTTTTCGTAGTCGCCACAGGCATAGTCTTCGTAGCAGCAGGTTCCTCCGCATATCCGATGCCGGTTGCAGATAGTCCTACCAAAAGTGTTGCCGCAATGCGACGCTTCATAGAATGGTTCATCGATTATTCTCCAACTGTGCACGCAACCACGCGAGCCATGGTTCTAGACCATCGCGAGCGGTGCAACTCACTTCAAAAATTTCCCCTGCGGGATTCAAATTTCGTATATCCTGTAAAGCCTTATCCTTTTTAAACGGTATATACGGCAGTAAATCAATTTTATTCAGTAAAATCGCTTTCGATTCTTTAAAAATCAACGGATATTTGAGGGGCTTATCCTCTCCTTCCGTAACGGATAGAACGGTGACCTTCATACTTTCACCGATATCAAATTCCGCAGGGCACACAAGATTACCTACATTTTCTATGATAATCATATCAAGGTCATCCAGATTCAAATCGCCCAATGCGTCTTGAATCATTTTCGCATCCAGATGACAACCGCCTACCGTATTAATTTGAATAACCGGTACACCCAGTGCGTGGATTCGTTCCGCATCCTTAGCGGTGAACAGATCTCCTTCAATAACGGCAAGGCGATAGTCTTTAGCAAGATCCTGTAACGTCGCCTCTAAAAGAGATGTCTTACCCGACCCCGGAGAGCCCAGCAGATTAAATACAAATATGTTCTTTTCCTTAAACAGCTGTTGTAAGGACTCTGCAATGGCATCATTTTTCGCCAGTACATCCGTTTTAACTTGAACTTGCATGGCCTTCCTTTCTCTCAATCTATATCCATAGAGGTCACCTGTAATTCACGACCGCCTACGGTTTGTACAAAATGACTGTCACAATAGGGACAGATAAATTTATAATCTTCCACGTGAAAGTGACGGTCACAATCCAAACACCTTCCTTCAATAGGAATGCTATTAATGTCAATACGAGATCCTTCTGCAGGGGTATTTTTCGTTACCGCATCCCAACAGAACAGCAATGCATCCGGCTCGACTCCACTCATAAGGCCTAGATCAAGTTGTACAGAATGAACGACTTTCGCCTCATGTTGTCGCAATGTATCAAGAGCTATATCTAGGATGCCTTCAGCAATGGACATTTCATGCATGATATGCCTCGTATACAGCCTCGAGCATCATCGTTGTCGTAACGGATCCGACACCGCCCGGCACCGGAGTGATGGCCGAAGCAATCTCCTTCACCGCATCATAATCCACATCGCCCACCGTTTTCCCGTTCAATTCATTGATGCCTACATCGATAACTACGGCTCCGGGCTTAATCATATCCGCAGTAATCATATGAGGTCGACCGGCCGCAGCAATAACGATATCACCTTGTTTTACATAATTTGCTAAATCCGGCGTCCTGGAATGGCAAATCGTAACGGTGCCGTGTGCGGCGAGGGTCATGAAAGCTACGGGCTTCCCGATAACCTGGCTGCGTCCTACAACGACCACATGTTTTCCCTCTACAGGAATACCATAGTGATCCAGAATAGCCATACACGCCTTTGCGGTACACGGTGCGAAGCCTCCCTTGCCGGCCGTTACGAGTCCGATATTATACGTAGTGAGACCGTCGATATCCTTTTTAGGGTCAAGCGCGTCGATGAGCACTTCCGTATCGATATGTTTCGGCATCGGCATCAACGGCAAAATGCCGTGAACGGTGTCATCATCATTCAGTTCCCGTAATGCCGTCACCACTTCATCATGAGAGACTGTTTCAGGTAATTCTCTCAGTACAAATCCATACCCGAAATTCTTCGCCGTTTTTTCCATAAATGTGGCATACATATGAGCACCGTGATCACTTCCCACAAGTAATACCGCCATGGTAATCACCGCATCACCAACCGCTGCGATTTTATCCTGCAATGCCTCCTTATGGGCATCGGCCACCGCCTTACCGCGTAATTCAATCATAACTATCTCCATTCCAAGGGATCTAACAAAATTACCGCTAAACTATTAGCGACTAAAATGAACTGTAATAGCATCGCCCGCTTTGACGGTAGAACCGGGGCTTTCATCCTGAGAAACCGCGGTACCCGTACCGTCCGGCTTAAATGCAAGTCCGGCCTTATGGAGCCAGTCGCGCACTTCGCCATATGTAAAGCCCCCGAAATTAGGCAATACAATAGAACCGTCACCGGACGGATTCACCGGCGGCAACGAAATGCTCGGTGCAGATGCTACTTCAGCACCATCCTTAACATAAGGACTGATCTGATAATATCGCACGAGCTGCGCCATGATGTTCTTAAATACCGGCGCCGCAATTTGCCCGCCGTAAATAGATCCTTTTTTCGGATCATCAATGGCTACGAGGACTACGAATTTAGGATCTTCTACAGGGCCGAAACCGATAAAGGAGGCGATATATTGTCCATCCAGATAACCGCCGTTTTTCGTATCCAGTTTTTCGGCTGTCCCCGTCTTACCGCCGAAATGGTACCCTTCAACCATCGCTTTCGTACCGCCCCCTTCGGAGACTTCTTTTTCCAGAATATCTACGATGGTTTTCGCCGTTTCAGTCGGAATCGGTTGACCTACGGTAGTCGGTTCCGTCGTGCTCGTCACCTCGCCCTGAGCATTGCTGTAGGACTTGATGATGTGAGGTTTCATCATGGTGCCCCCGTTGGAGATAGCCCCAAAGGCACGCACCATTTGAAGCGGCGTTACCGCTACACCTTGACCGATAGACATCGTCGCCACGTCGAGTTTACTCATATCCTGAGGATCATATAAAATGCCTTCCCCTTCTCCGGGCAATTCAATGCCGGTAGTGGAGCCGAACCCATAGTCGCGAACATATTTCGAGAGGATTTCGGCACCGGTTGTCGTACCGACTTCCGCCATCCCCGTATTGATGGAATATTTCAGGATATCCAAAAGGCGTACCTGACCATATCCTTCACCATTCCAGTTTCGAATTATATGTCCATTGGCTAAAAAGGCACCTTTATCGTTGTACACCTTATCGAGCTCCCATTTACCGGAAGCCAATGCGGCAGACGCGATAATCGGTTTAAACGTGGAACCCGGTTCATACAAGTTCGTAACGGCAATATTTTTAAAGTCTTCTTCCGTCCCCTGATTATAATGATTAGGATCATAGGTCGGACGGTTTGCCATAGCGAGAATTTCACCGGTCTTCGGATCCATAACGATAACGCTGGCGTGCTTCGCCCCTGTATCGGCCATGGCCTTATCCAAAGCTCGTTCCGCCATAAACTGAATCGTAGCATCAATCGTCAATGTTATACTTTTACCCTTATCAGGTAAAAACTTGGATAATACGGAACCGAAAATAGCGTTCCCCTTGTTATCCGTTGCAACGATTTCCTGCTGAACCCCGCCCTTCAGTTCATCGTCCAGCACCATTTCAAGGCCGTCCAGACCTTTATCATCGGTGCCGACAAAGCCGAGGATCTGAGCCGCCAGGATACCGTTCGGATAATATCGTTTGGACTCTTCTACAAAGTTGAGCCCCACAATATTGTTATCCTTAATAATCTTCGCCACCGCCTTGGAGTGCTCCGGTTCCATCATCCTGTCAAGCCAGACGAATGCGGAATCCTCCTGCAAGGCTTTCACAATATCCGATTCGGACATCATCACATGCGGCGCAATCAGTTCCGCGATTTCCTGCGGCGATTGCTTGATCATTTTCGGATCCGCATATAAGGATTTTGTCACCACGCTCATGGCCAGCGGTTTACCGTTTCGATCATAAATGGTGCCACGCGGCGATTGCAGTTTTCTATCCACCTGCACCTGCGACAAATTCTTTGCCTGCAAGTCAAAGGTATCAAAAATTTGTAATTGTGCCAGTCGGCCTACGAGCGCGAAGGCCACCCCCATGAGAATCGCCAGACAACATGTCGTTCTGTTCCAGCTGCTCATTCGTTTCAATATTTTTTCTACTATATTCATCATTTCTCCAATGGACGGCGTAGTTTATGATCCAAGGCGTTATATAAAGCATCAGATTCATTCGGAATAATACCGTTCTGCACCTGTTGCAACAGATACTGCAAGCCTTCCCCGACTCGTTTCCCCGCCAATTCAATCACCCGTTCATCATAATTCAGGTCCTTAGTATGTACAGGCATGGATAAACTCAAATCCGCCATGCATTCACCAAACGCCAACGTGCCATCCGTCGCCGCATTAGGCTTTCCGCAGCCCAATACATCGGCAGCGCACACCTTGGCCAACTGTTCCCAGGCCTCACGCATAATTCGACTATCCCTAAATTCACCGCTTCGCGCTTCTTTGCGGATCCACTTTCGTTCATCCGCATCACCGTTCTGAGCAAAATAGTGAAAGCGCATGTGATTCTTTACAATCCACGCGACACGATGCACAAAATTTTTAGAATATCCCAATCGGGTCAATATAGTCTCCGCCATCTCGGCACCTAATGTATCATGACCGCGATCTGTAAGCCTCCCGTTATGAACGGCGCGAATCGCAGGCATTCCCTTTGCCACATCATGCAGCAAGGCCCCCCAGCGGACCGTTAAATCCGGCTCCGTATGGGCAACAACGGCCAATGTATGATACCAACCGTCGAACTCGTGAAAGTCCTTTTCTTGAGGCAGATTCACCAAGTGATACAATTCAGGCAAAATCGGCACCTCTCTCGCCACGCCATTTTCCACAACGCGACACGAGCATTCCGCAAGGCGTGATTGAACGAGCACATCCAAGCCCTTCGCCACAGCAGGCTCCAACATAAGTCGGTCCAGCTCACCTCGAACCCGGTCCAGTGATAACCCCGATACACGATGAAATGCCTTCGGCATTGCATCCAGTAACTCCTTGGTCGGCAGAAAATCAAGCTTTGCCACGAAACGGCAGGCCCGAAATAGTCGTAACGCATCTTCTTCGAACCGCTCCACCGGATTGCCGATGGTACGCAATGTTTTATGCTTAATGTCTCGACGGCCTCCGACGAGATCAATGATTTCACCTTGTCGGTTCATGGCCATACCGTTCACCGTAAAATCGCGCCGTGCCACATCTTCCTCAAGGGTATCCGCATAGGAGATTTCCTCGGGTCGATGACTGTCTGTACCGTATCGCTCTTTTCTGAATGTCGCAATTTCATAATGCGCATCACCGACAGTGGCCACGACGACCCCGAAAGACTTTCCTACGAGATCTGTCGTCTGCACATCATGACTGCGCAATGTATCGATAACCGCATCGGGACGTGCAGATGTAACAATGTCTATATCATGAGGTTCACGATGTAACAATACGTCGCGAACAGCACCGCCTATGATATAAGCTTCATAGCCGGCATCTTCCAATATGGACAATATGCGTTTCGCCTGTTCCATCTGACGCCCTCCTTTCCACGCTAGTCTAACTTTTATTTTACTACAAATGGAGACATGAAAAAAGATGCAACCCTTATAAGGATTGCACCCGTTTTGTAATTGCCAGTCCCGTCGGTGTTATCGCAAGACCGCCATCGCTCGTTTCGCGCAATGCCACAGGCATAGCACGACCGATATTATTCATTGTTTCAATAACTTCATCCGGCGGAATCTGGCTTTCAATACCAGCCAAAGCCATTTCCGAAGCGGTAATAGCATGGACCGCATAGAAACCGTTACGTTTTACACACGGTACCTCTACAAGCCCCGCCACAGGGTCACAGGCAAGGCCCAATAAATTTTTCATGCACAAAGCCACCGCATCGCCCACTTGACGCGGTGTACCGCCCATCATTTCCACGATGGCACCGGCCGCCATACACGCGGCGGTACCGACTTCCGCCTGACATCCGCCAACGGCACCGGCCACACATGCACGGTTTGCCACCACATTTCCGATGCCTGATGCCGCTAAAAAGCCCTTTATCACCGCAGCCTTATCCAATTTATAGTGCTCGACTATGGCTTTCACCGCACCCGGCATTACGCCGCAGGAGCCGGCCGTAGGACACGCGACAATGCGAAACATTTTCGCATTCGCCTCGTTAACGGCAATGGCATAGGTCATCGCCTTATATGCAATCTCGCTCATAAAACGAGGCGTTTGTCCATTCAGATGTGCCGCCTGACCGCCGGACATTCCGGATGTCGTTTTTTCGGTATAAGATAATCCGGCTTGAATGGATTCTTCGAAAATATCTAAGCGGCGTTCAATTTCATTGA
This sequence comes from Veillonella rodentium, assembly GCF_900187285.1. Lineage (NCBI taxonomy): Bacteria > Bacillati > Bacillota > Negativicutes > Veillonellales > Veillonellaceae > Veillonella > Veillonella rodentium. Next base: position 1,711,648 of record NZ_LT906470.1, read on the forward strand.
ACACATCCGACTCTGTGCGGTCGTAATTTTCCAATTCATTGCGCAATACTACTTCACCAAAGGAGATATTATTCTCCTCCGCCAGGCGAATAATATCTGCAACTGTATCGTATGCATAACTCATAATTCGCCCTCCTATAATGCCTCAAAGGTCATAACATCCTGAATTCCGGGACACTCGCGCATAAACTGAACCGTAATGGGATTGACCACGGTATCCGTAGTAATAACCATAACCGCATCCTTATGCCTGCCCTTGCGGAATACGCGCATCGTCGCAATATTGATATCCGATTCGCTGAGCGCCTGGCTGACAAGAGAAATAGCACCGGGACGATCCTCATGAAATACGACGAGCGTAAATTCGTCCCCTGTAATGGACATGTCATTTCCATCCACTTCGGTAATCATGATTTGACCACCGCCGAGCGAACGTCCCACAACAGCCATATGCCGATTATGCTCATCATACATATCAAATTGCACCACATTCGGATGCCCCACATCAAGCGGAGACTCGATAAACTTATACTCCATGCCCGCCTGCTGCGCCATAGTATCGGCAATGCGAATATTCGCATCATCCTCCTTAAAGCCCAACAAGCCGCCCAAGAGCGCCTTATCCGTACCATGTCCCTTATACGTCTTAGCGAAGGAACCGTATAATGTGAGGTCCACCTTCTTTGGCGTAGACCTGAATATGCAGCGCGCCATCTTTCCCAGCCGCGCGGCCCCTGCCGTATGCGAACTGGACGGTCCGATCATCACGGGTCCTATAATATCAAAAATACTATTCATAATCGCCTCTACAGTAGATATACAAAACAATTTAAAACGATAATTACCATACCGATACCATTTTCATATAACCATGAATGAAAACGCCATCTATAATTCCCTGAAAACATAGGGATTAACAGGAATTATCCTCATTCATCTATAGTATAACAATGAAGTTACAGGACTGTCTATATGTACATTGACGGCATATTTGTACGTCTTCAATAGACTTTCTTTATTCTTGTGAAAGTTATCTTAGAAGGATTGTATATTGACGGGGCCCAGATTTCATTACTACATTTTAATTAAAAAGGAAGGGCTATACTTCTTTGCTCCTCGTGACCTGATGTCGCTGCATAAGTATAGCCCTTCCTTTTTATAACTGTAGATGTGAAGGTGTCCCATCAATATACTGTATCTATAAATAACTTTCACAGGAAAAAAACGCACCCCGGGAGAGAGGCCCAGGGTGCGCCATATATATATATAACAACAGTCCTAAATCATAAAAGAGAGGGGAAATAGGACTGCAGTTACCTAGATAATAGATCCGATTAGCCCAAGATAGCTTTCATATCAGCTTCCGGAGTTGTAATTGGATGCAATTGGAATTTTTCTACCAAAATGTTCAATACATTACTGGAGAAGAATTTAGGCAAGGAAGGTCCGATGTAAATGTTACGGATACCCAATGCCAACAAGGTTAACAGGATACATACCGCTTTTTGTTCGTACCAGGACAATACCAATGTTAATGGCAAGTCGTTTACGTCACATTCAAATGCACCGGCCAAGGCTACTGCTACTTGAATAGCGGAGTAGGCATCGTTACATTGACCCATATCAAGGATACGAGGGATACCGCCGATTTCGCCGATATTCATGTCGTTGAAACGGAATTTGCCGCAAGCCAATGTCAATACAACAGTATCATCAGGAGTCTGTTTTACGAATTCAGTGTAGTAGTTACGGCCTACTTTAGCACCGTCACAACCACCTACCAAGAAGAAGTGTTTAATAGCACCGGCTTTTACAGCATCGATTACTTTATCAGCAATACCTAATACTGTGCCATGACCGAAACCTGTAGTCACTTCATGACCGCCGTTAATGCCTGTGAAATGTTGAGCTTCCTTGTAGCCGCCCAATTCGATAGCACGGTTGATAACTGCACTGAAATCTTTAGTGCCGTCTTCTTTTTCTTCGATATGTGCACAACCGTCGAAACCTACCATATCTGTAGTGAAGATATTTGCTTTGTAGTTTTCTTTAGGCGGCATAATGCAGTTTGTAGTGAACAGGAATGCGCCAGGAACATCAACGAATTCTTTTTGTTGGTTTTGCCATGCGGTACCGAAGTTACCTTTCAATTGAGGATGTTTCTTCAATTCAGGGTACGCGTGGCAAGGCAACATTTCACCGTGAGTATAGATATTTACGCCTTTACCGTCAGTTTGTTCCAATAATTGTTTCAAATCATGAAGGTCATGACCGGTTACAACGATGAAAGGACCAGGTTCTACAGTCAAAGGAACTGTAGTCGGTACAGGTGTACCATATGTTTCAGTATTAGCTTTATCAAGAACAGCCATACATTTCAAGTTGATATGACCGAATTCCATCAAAAGATCAAGCCATTCTTCAGCGCTGTGATCTTTAGCGAATTCTACCATGCCTTTAACGAACCAAGCGTCAACATCAGCATCGTGGAAACCGAGGCGAGCAGCATGCCATGCGTATGCAGCCATACCACGCATACCTAACAATAATGTGGAGCGAAGGGATACGATGTCTTCTTCACCTTTCCACAATTGTTCCCAATCGAAATTTTGTTGAACGCTGTCCACTTTTGCGTGGTAAGCATTCACTTCGTCAATGAATTCTTGAACGCGGTCTTCAGAGAAGTTTACGTTTGTTACACACATGAACAAACCGCGCATAATATAATCGATACCTTCTTTAGTGTGACCTTTTACGTCTAACGCACGAGCCAATCCCACCAAAGCTGCAGTTAATTCGTCTTGTTTGTTTGCAACCGGTGCAGTTTTACCACATACACCTTGTACTGTACAGCCACCTGGTGCTGCTGATTGTTCACATTGATAACAGAACATACTCATTGAAAATCCTCCTTTGCGAGACTTTCTCGCAGTCAAGCTTAAAATCTATAAAACCTGTACGATACACCGATAATTATCGGATATCCGATTGATTACATTGCAAAGTATATCCTAAAGGTGATACAATTTCTGTAGCTTGAGCAACAAATAAAAACTTTTTTGAAAAATTTACCTGACTCCCCTTACGGAACAGGTCGGACATCAATCCCTATATTATAATTATACAGAACCTATTTAAGATTACATATACGTTTTATCACACAGGAGGCGCTTATGAAACAAATACTTTCAAATGATATTATCAACCAATATATGCCTATCCTCACACAATGTCCCCTCTTCAACAACTTAGGGGAAACGGAATTGCGCAGCTACTTGAACAACGCAAAGGTTATCGTACACAGCTACAAGAAAAATGAATTCGTCGCCCTCTCCGGCGATCCGATGGAGGGTATCGGCGTTATCCTCGAAGGCAGTACACTCTTAACACGGGAAAACGTGATGGGGCAACGCGTTATCATGGCGAACCTCGACGAATCCGCCATCTTCGGCGAGGCGCTGTTATTCAGCAAACATCCGCTCTGGCCTGCTACGATCAAGGCCGTGAAAGCAACAAAAATCATGTTTATTCCGTTGGAAACATTCATCGAAACCTTGCCGGACTGTCACCAGTGTCAGACGAAAATCCTGTCAAACCTGTTGCAGGACTTATCTGAAAAAGCAATCCTTCTCACAAGAAAGGTTCACTATCTCACATTAAAGGGAATGCGAGAAAAAATATTCGCATATTTCACAGATCTGTATAACCGTCAGCAGTCCACGACAATCCACCTGCCTCATAATCGCGAACAGATGGCGGAGGTTCTCAACGTATCCCGCACCGCCCTCAGCCGTGAACTGGGCCGTCTGCGTAACGAGGGTATCATAGACATTGCAGGCCGCAATGTAACATTAAAAGACATAGATGAAATCGAAGAGTTCGGGTTTAACGGACTATAATCGATAAAGCCTCACCCGTCATATCGACAGGGTGAGGCTTTTCTTTACAATCCGAAATCTATCAGAACCAATGAGACAAATCAAATTCTTCACCGATGGTTGCTTTCACATGGGCGCGTCCCAAATAAAGACCTAATAAAGTCAAGCTGATGGACGACATCGGAGTATTGTCAAATACATCCGCCAAGTCGAGAAGTACCGGTGAAATATCATCCATGATATCGCGCGCTTCCTGCCCTGAAAATGCGGTAGGCTTACTCTTCATAAGAGCGATCAGATCGCGCTGTACCATGAAGTTAGAAATACGCGTTTCTCTAAAGAATCGCGGTGCCATCGCTTCATCAACGAGGGCCAGTTTATACAGATTGGAATTCAAGCTGCGCACCACATAACGCGGATCAACACCATGCCCGTCCGTAGCTCGGAACAATTCCTCCTTGGTAAAACCGCGATAGTTGAATACAAACGGATACGAGTTCGACAACACCTGCGCCAATGTAATCGGTTCCCGTTCCTCCTGCGTACAGCGGAGATACTCTAGCTGACGATAAAACGACGGATTCTGAGGCAAATCGGAAATAAACGGCTCAATATATTTTTCCACATAATGCTGAAAGTGAATGAGACCATAGTTATTTGAATTACGAGAATACTGTAACAGCAATGTTAAGGCCATCACCTGAAAGTGCCCCAATGTCATATGCGGTAACACGCGCAACGCATCAAAGGCCACTAAATAAGGTGTGCTGGACTTCGGCGACTGTACCACATCGAGGAACGCCCCCAATGCAGCGGATTTCATCCACTCCGTCGTCGTGCCCGCATAGGCTTTCTGCATACTCATCAACGCCTCTTGGATAACGATATTATCCAATAATACATTGACCTCTGCCACAGTTGTGACATTAAGCGCCGCCAATGCATCCCGTGTGATCGATTCAACATACTGATGCGTATCACCGGACAAAACACCAAAGGCATGAGTGAAAGGAGCCATCGCCATTTCAAGATATTTATCTTCATAATCTATTTGCGGTACAGCATGAGAGGATGACTCTTCATGTAACCGTTCAGTCGCAGCCAGCTGCTCGTTGATTTCCGCAGCATCAAAGAGGCGTGTTTCTTCTAAGGCGGATAGCGCTTGAGGTGCCGCCTGCTCCTGATCATTCCGCTTTTCCTTTATAACGCCGCCGATCATCTGTGTGGCGTCAATGGCTTCCTCTTTATCCGCCGCAAGGGCTTCCAGGGATTCACCCATGGCAATCGTATCCTCAACACCTTCAGATTGCTGACGCATTTCATCCGTAACAGCATCAAGAATAATTGTATCTGATGTAGCTTGCAAATTCGGTGCAATCGACTGTTCCGGGGAATCGGCTACATCCTGTGTATCAGGTACATCTGATGTAGTCGATGTATCCTCACGCTCCGGATCGCCCAGTTTTAATGATGTTTTATAAGCGACATACTCATCAGGTATCAAATCGCTTTCACGAGAATCCACAAGGGCAAGAGCATATTCATTTTGAGGTTGTGTATCCTGAGCCGACGCCTCTTGATTATCGTCTACATTAAAAGTTTGATTTTGAGGTGACGGAACGCGATAATACTCATCTTGATATTCATCCGCATTATAACTGTCGCTATGAAACGGCGTATCCGGCAAAGACTCATGTTGATACACATCTACACCCGAACCATTATTTTGAATCGGAATATCATACTGAGGTTCACGCTGATAAGGATCGGCACCAGGTTCTTTATTTAAAAATGGTATTTCCGGATACGCTTTACTGCTATGACCCGTATCCGTATTATGCCGCGTATGACGAACACGTGTGTCACGTTTCGTATCACGTGTTTGACTTTTACCATCACCACGATTAAATACGGCGTAACAAACCGCAAAAAAGCCCAATGCCACAATGGTCAAAACAAAATAAGGTACTACGCTTGACATAACTCTCCCCCTACATCAACGCTTCATTATATACAGCACGTCCGCCCCCAATGCTCTTAGGACGAACACGACACGCGGTCACATGAGCGGAACCGATCTCCTTAATACTGAGACGCACCGGCACCGTCACATGTTTCATATGCATACCGATAAAAGTATCGCCGATATCTATACCGGCATCGGCTTTAATAAACTCGACCACCACAGGATTTGTGAACTGTTCATAGGCCCTCACCGCCATAGCGCCGCCGGCATGCAGCTGAGGAACCACATTCACCTCTTCCTCCCATGTAACGGCTCCACGCTCCATCACCAAAGCGCGATTAATATGCTCACAACATTGAACCGCTAAATTAAGCCCACGAGCCTTAACGGCATCATATATTTCATCAAATACGACATGAGCCACATCAACGTGGGAATCAGTGCCTATTTTTTTACCCATGATTTCACTGGTAGAGCAACCGACAACAAATAATTGTCCTGCATGAATCTTTGCTAAATCTAATAACTCAGTCATCGCCACACGAACAGACTGACGTATATCTTCTAAGGAACTCATATCATCGCCTCACTCGATAATGAATATATAAAATCTATAATGTATGTTATCACAAAATCGATAGATTCGATAGACTATACTCTACACATATGAGGTGAACATCGCATGATAATACCGTATAAATCGCGAAAATATCGCCCTATATCACCGGATACATTTAAAGATAACAAAAAAGAGGCTCGCTAAAGCAAGCCTCTTTCAATCGCTCAATGGCGACGATTAGATTTTTCTGTAAGGTTTTTGACCTAATTCGTAGAAGTTATTACCTTCAGTATCACCAACTACGATGCAAGGGAAGTCTTCAACAGTCAATTCAGCCAAAGCTTCTGGGCCAAGTTCACCATAAGCAAGTACTTCGTATTTTTTGATGGATTTTGCAATCAATGCTGCAGCGCCACCTACTGCCGCGAAGTATGTGCAACCATTTTTCTTCATGGATTCAACTACTTCTGGTTTACGGGAACCTTTACCGATCATGCCTTTGATACCTTGATCAAGCATTGTCGGTGTGTAAGCATCCATACGGCCGGAAGTTGTAGGACCAGCGGAACCGATTGGATCACCAGGTTTTGCAGGTGTTGGTCCAAGATAATAAACGAATTTATTTGTCCAGTCGATTGGCAATTTTTCACCACGCGCTAAAGCTTCAGTCATAACTTTATGAGCAGCGTCACGAGCGGAGTAAATTTTACCGGTGATAAGAACGCTATCACCAACTTTTAATTTGCGGGAAAACTCTTCATTATATTCTTCAGTATTAATGCGAATTGATTCAGCCATTGTTTTTACCTCCTATCGATTAAAGTACTACGTGAGCATGACGAGCAGCATGGCACATGATAGTAACTGCAACAGGAAGACCTGCGATATGAGTTGCGCCCCATTCGATGTTTACACCGATACAAGTTGTAGTGCCGCCCAATTGTGGTCCGATACCGGTCTTGTTAACCATTTCCATGATTTCTTTTTCCAATTTTGCATAGTCTGCATCTTTATGAGGTACGCTAATGTCACGAAGCAATGCTTTTTTGGACATAACAGCTGCCTGGTCCATAGTACCGCCAATACCTATACCGAGTACGATTGGAGGACATGGGTTAGGACCTGCATGTTTTACGATTTCAAGAACTGCGTTTTTAACGCCTTCCACGCCATCAGCAGGTACGAGCATAGCTACATCGGATTTATTTTCAGAACCGAAACCTTTTAATTCTACTTGAATATCTACTTTATCGCCAGGAACGATTTCAGTATAAATGATAGCAGGTGTGTTATTTTGTGTATTTTTACGGTTGAATAACGGTTCAGCTACAACGGATTTACGAAGGTAACCTTCAACATAACCGGCAGCAACACCAGCATTGATAGCTTCTGTAAGATCTCCGCCAACAAAATGTACGTCTTGACCTACTTTTAAGAATACCATTGTCATACCGGTATCTTGGCAGTAAGGACGATCTTCAGCATCGGCAATTTCTGCATTTTTGATGATTTGATCGAGAACGATACAACCTACCGGAGACTCTTCCGTTTCACGGCCTTTTTTCAAACCTTCATAGATGTCTTTTGGCAAGTGGTAAGCTGCGTCCATACACATTTGACGGACTGTTTTTGTGATTTCAGATACTTGAATCTCGCGCAAGATAATCCCTCCTCAGGAAAATAGTTGAATATTAATTCTAATACAGATGAGATGAATTACATTCCTCAAGCATATGAGAGAATATCCATCTCAAACCGATGAGATTAACTCTATACATAAATCGTAGCACACAATATAGGGGGATTCAACGCCCTACCTATACAGTTTTCTCAATGCTTTTTAATTTTTTGAGAATTATTTTCATGCATAATTCTACAGATATTATAGCCCTCCTACGAGTATGTTTTCATGATTCATTCTATAATCATTCTATTTTATAGGTGTGATAAAAGTCATACATATACAGCAGTCTTCCCGCTCTATAGAATGCTTTATATAAAATTTTCAAAACCTATACAATATCTTCCGAAAACCTTGTGAAAGCAGTCTATATCTAATAAGATAAATACAGTAATTATATTAATTGATATTATCTTTCAACAACTTTGATTAAACTTTTTAATCTTGCATATCTATACCGATTATCTTCAATATAGATATATTGCTAACTCTTACCTATATTCTTATTACAAAACACCGACAATCCCAGTAAATAACTGTATATTCTTTTCTTATCAAGTTTTATAAAAATTACTGACTAACTCATCACTTTTTGTTATGAGCTATATAATTCATAATGTTATGTCTTTTAGTCATACCATTCAACACGAATTTTGGCGACTTTAGCCGAAAAAAATGCTTGCTTTTATAATAAAACTAACATATAATAACAAACGTACCATTCCTCGATAGCTCAGTCGGTAGAGCAATCGGCTGTTAACCGATCGGTCGTAGGTTCGAGTCCTACTCGGGGAGCCACTTTTGGCCCGTTGGTCAAGCGGTTAAGACACCGCCCTTTCACGGCGGTATCCCGGGTTCGATTCCCGGACGGGTCACCACATGGACGATTAGCTCAGCTGGGAGAGCGCCTGCCTTACAAGCAGGATGTCGGCAGTTCGATCCTGTCATCGTCCACCAGCTAAAGAAGCAAGCTCAAGGCTTGCTTCTTTTTTGTTACACTATGATATAATAGTTATTAATATTAACCTTTCCTTTTATTTAAATTCGTGGAGGAATCATGACATATAGATTTAAAAGCTTTATTCGTCCATTACTCATTCTAAGCGCTGTGGCAGTTATTTCAGCTGCGAGCATTGCCCACGCGGCGACAATCCAATCGGAAACATCGGTTCAAACAAGAGAACAACACCCCATACTGTCCGCATCGACTCAAAAAGCTTCTATAGCGCCATATGATGCGAATGTGATAAACCAAATACCAACTGCCGCCGGTAATGCCGGTGCACAGGACAAAGCGACTATCAACGATTCCACAGCAAATTATGACGGTCAACTAAAAAATTTCCCGAGCCGAAAGGTAACCATCGTTGTTCCCGCCACATTAAAAAATGAAAAAACCGCTCAATTCGGTCAATATATGACGGAACGCGTATCAAGCCTATTAAAATATCCATATTATGATACGACCATCGTCAGCACAAACACGCCGACTGCCAATATTTCGGCTACCGATTTAACTCAAATTGCGGCGGCGCAAAATTCAGATATCGTAATCATGCCGGTTCCGATTCAGGATACATATGTCCAGTTAAACTCCATCAATAGAATTCCCCCAGCCGATAATGATGAAATCTACATCACTGCAAAGGTAAGCGGACTCTTATACTACTATGATACAAATGACAAAATAGTCCATACGGTACGCAGCGGTTTCAATCAGACAGACGACACATTGACTATGCCAACGCATAAAATGATTTGGAACAAGGTCGTATCCATGTTACTCGATCAATTGCCATACAAGCGAATCCCGACGGACCAAGACCGTTATCAGGCTCCCGGCGTCAATGCGGAATCACCGGTAGTGCTGGACTTTCAAGTTGAACAACCTAAAAATACGGCATATTCCCTCAAAGGGGTCAGCGTATTATAAAATCGCATAATACACAACAAAGGGCTAACCGATCGGTTAGCCCTTTTATTATATTTGTTTTGTTACATGTAGTCGCAACAGCGCTCGTTTCAGAGCAGCTTGCGCCCGTTCCACATCAATATCCGGTGTCGGATGAGACAGACGTCCTTCGGCACGCTCTTTCGCACGCCGAGCACGTTCAATATCAATCACGTCCGGATCTTGACAGTCAGGTGTTACGATATTCACCTTGTTATGTTCGATTTCACAGAAACCGCCGAATACGGCATATTCCTTTGATGAACCGCCAGGCTCATCAATGCGTAACGGAGCCACATCTAAAGCGATAATCATGGGTGCATGATTTGGTAATATCCCGAAGCTCCCGTCGATAGCACGGCCCACAAAGAATGTAGACTGTCCATCATATATAACCGAATCAGGCGTAATAATCTGTAGGGTCATAGGTTCCGCCATGGATTATTCCCCCTTCTCTTGCATTTCCTTTGCTTTTTGAACGGCTTCATCAATGGTACCGACCATGTAGAAAGCGCCTTCCGGCAAATCATCATGCTTACCGTCCAGGATTTCTCTAAAGCCTCTCAATGTTTCGGACAATGGTACGTATTTACCGGGAGAACCGGTAAATACTTCAGCTACGAAGAACGGTTGACTCAAGAAACGTTGAATCTTACGTGCGCGGGATACGGTAAGCTTATCTTCGTCAGACAATTCTTCCATACCAAGGATTGCGATGATATCCTGAAGATCGCGATATTTTTGCAATACTTCCTGTACGCCGCGAGCTACCGCATAATGTTCTTCACCAAGTACATGAGGATCGAGAATACGACTTGTAGAATCCAACGGATCCACCGCCGGATAGATACCTAACTCCGCAATGGAACGGGACAATACAGTTGTCGCGTCCAAGTGAGCGAATGTTGCAGCCGGTGCCGGGTCAGTCAAGTCATCGGCAGGTACGTATACAGCTTGTACGGAAGTAATGGAACCTTCTTTTGTAGATGTGATACGTTCCTGTAACGCCCCTACATCATTAGCCAATGTAGGTTGATAACCTACCGCAGACGGCATACGGCCTAAGAGGGCGGACACTTCAGAACCCGCCTGGATAAAGCGGAAAATGTTATCGATGAACAAGAGCACGTCCTGTTTCTTCACATCACGGAAGTATTCAGCCATTGTAAGCCCTGTAAGACCTACACGCATACGAGCCCCTGGCGGTTCATTCATCTGACCATATACGAGGGCCGTCTTATTGATAACGCCGGACTCTTTCATTTCATTCCACAAGTCATTACCTTCACGGGTACGTTCCCCTACGCCGGAGAATACGGAATAGCCGCCGTGCTCGGTCGCGACGTTGTGAATCAATTCCATAATCAATACGGTTTTACCTACACCGGCACCACCGAAAAGGCCGATTTTACCGCCTTTTACATATGGTGCGATAAGGTCAACGACCTTGATACCGGTCTCCAGAATTTGTGTGTCCGGAGAAAGGTCATCAAATTTAGGTGCAGGACGGTGAATCGGCCATTTTGCATCAGCCATCACAGGCGCCGGATCATGGTCCACCGTTTCACCGAGGACGTTAAAGATACGACCTAATACGCCATCCCCTACAGGAACAGAAATAGGTGCACCAGTATCCTCAGCCTCCATATTACGGGTCATACCGTCAGTAGAACTCATGGCAACACAGCGAACGGTATCGTCCCCCAAATGCTGCATAACCTCTACTACAATTTTTTGTCTATCATGTGCTTTATGATCATGGTAGATGTAAATAGCGTTATAAATGGCTGGTAAATGACCCGCCTCAAAACGCACGTCTACAACCGGTCCGATGACCTGCACAACTTTACCAATATTATTACTCATCGACAGATGTCTCCTTATCTATTGCAAGGCGTTAGCGCCACCAACGATTTCAGAAATTTCATTTGTAATACTGGATTGACGTAACTTATTATATTCAAGCCCTAGGGAATCAATGAGTTCCCCTGCATTATCCGTTGCGGATGTCATGGCCGTCATACGAGCACCCAATTCACTGGCAGCGGATTGCAACAATCCATTATATACGGTAATTTCTAAATACTTCGGCAATAGCGCTTCCAAAACGGATACGGCGGACGGCATAAAATCATATTCCTCGCCCTGTACCTCGTCTTGCGGCTGCTCAATCGGCAACAAACGTTCAGCCTGTGCAATTTGCGTCATAGAATTTACAAACCGTGTATAAATCATGATGACTTCGTCTACTTCATGACGTTCGTATAGTGAAAGCGCCTCATTCATAATAGCTCGCGCATGTTCATAGGACGGCTTGTCCGAAAATCCGCTGAAGGATTTATCGATATGGATACTTCTGGATTTCATGCTGTCCCGAGGTTTCCGCCCCACCGTGATGACACGGTACGCTTCCGGACTTTTACCGTGAAGCTGCTCCATAGCAAACTTCAACACATTCGACGAGAATGCTCCGGCAAGACCTTTATCGGCGCCTACTACAATATAACAAGTTCTCTCTACGGGGCGTACCTCCAAGAGAGGGCTTTCAAAACCTTCCAAGTCACTATTCGACATATGACGCAAGATTTGCCCAACCTTCTCCGCATAAGGACGGGTTGCTTCCGCCTTGATCTGAGCCTTACGGAGTCGAGCTGACGCTACCATCTTCATCGCTTTTGTAATTTGTTGCGTATTGGTAACACTTTTTATACGCTTTCGCAAATCTTGTGCACTAGCCATACATTACGCCTCCTTATGAGACACTAACGTATGAGTAGAGCCAAATGCTTCCACACATTCAGGAATTGCTTGCTTCAATAGGTTTTCAGTTTCTTCCTCTAATTTCTTAGATGTATCGATATTGCTGATAATTTCAGGATAATTAGCCTTCACATAGCGCAATAATTCCGCCTCAAACGCCAATACATCATCAACCTGAATAGACGATAAATATCCCTTTGTACCTGCATATAAACAGATAACCATTTCAGCAACGCTCATAGGCTCGTATTGCCCCTGTTTCAACATCTCCGTCAACCGTTCGCCGCGATCGAGCTGCGCGCGAGTCGCCGCATCAAGATCAGAACCGAACTGGGCAAATGCCGCAAGTTCACGATATTGAGCAAGGTCCAAACGCAATTGACCCGCTACCTGTTTCATCGCTTTAGTCTGTGCACTACCGCCTACACGGGATACGGATAAACCTACGTCAACAGCAGGACGAATACCTGAGTAGAACATATCGGTTCCCAAGAATATCTGACCGTCCGTAATGGAAATTACATTTGTCGGAATATAGGCGGATACGTCGCCGGCCTGCGTTTCAATAATCGGCAACGCCGTAATGGAACCGCCGCCGAGTTCTGGTGAAAGCTTCGCCGCACGTTCCAACAAACGGCTATGTAAGTAGAATACGTCACCTGGATAAGCCTCACGCCCCGGTGGACGACGCAATAATAGAGACATAGCACGATATGCAGCCGCCTGTTTTGTTAGATCATCATATACACACAATACATGTTTGCCTTGATACATGAAGTATTCACCCATGGCAACACCTGCATATGGTGCGATATATTGAAGCGGCGCACCTGTAGATGCACTGGCGGATACTACGATAGTGTAATCCATCGCACCGGCCTCTTCTAATTTCTGAACCACGCGCGCAACGGTGGATTCCTTTTGCCCGATGGCTACATAAATACAGATAACGTCTTTACCCTTTTGGTTCAAGATCGTATCCAAGGCGATTGCCGTTTTACCGGTACCGCGGTCGCCGATGATAAGTTCACGTTGTCCACGACCAATCGGTACCATCGAGTCGATGGCTTTAAGACCGGTTTGCAACGGTTCATTTACGGACTGACGGTCTGCAATGCCCGGTGCAGGATGCTCGATAGGACGACGTTCCGTAGCATGGATGGTGCCCTTGCCGTCAAGCGGTTGACCCAATGGATTCACAACGCGACCAATCAAGGCATCCCCTGCCGGAACATCCATAATTTTGCCGGTACGACGCACTTCATCGCCTTCTTTAATCAGGAAGTCATCACCTAAAAGTACGGCGCCGACATTATCCAATTCCAAGTTTAAAACCAAGCCATAAACACCGTGAGGTAATTCCAACAACTCACCGGCCATGGCTCTTTCAAGACCATAAATATGGGCGATGCCATCCCCTACGTCGAGAACAGTACCCACGTCATCGACATTGAGGTCAACATCATAGTCCTGAATCTGCTGTTTGATTATAGCAGTGATTTCTTCAGGCTTCATTTTCATATATACCCATTCACCCCTATCTAATAGAGTTCGTTCGCAATAAAGATTTTTCTAATTCCTGTAACCGGCGAGATACAGATCCGTCTATGCGCTTATCCCCTAATTGGATAACGATACCGCCCATAATGGATGGATCCTGACGCACCGTCAGGATGACCTCTTTCCCCGTTACATCTTGCAGTTTAGCCTGTACGGATTGTTCTACCGCCGCGGTAATCGGTTCCGCTACGATGACAGTAGCTTCCAATATACCTCTCGCTTCCCGAGACTTTTTGATAAACCCTTTTATAGCCGTTTCAATATAGCGATAACGACCGCGTTTAATCATAACATACAGGAAGTGTAGAGCCGTTTTATCGATAGCGGACTCAAAAATCTTGCCCATCAACTTGATTTTCGCATCTGTCATAACCAGCGGATTTTCTAAAAACGCCCGCAACTCAGGCTGTTCCTCCATAACAGAGGCTACATAACCCAACTGTTCCTCCATGAGGGCTAAACTATTTTGTTCTTGCGCTAATTCAAACATAGCCGAACTGTATTTATCTGCTACAATTTCTGTGCTCATCGTATCACAACCCTATCGTTTTACTATCAAGTTGACGAATAGCGTCTTCGATTAATTTTGTATTAGTTTCACTGTTCATGTCTTTAGCCACTACTTTACCGGCCATAGCCACAGACAAGGATACAACTTCATTGCGCAAGCTGTTCATCGCACGATCGCGTTCATTGGCGATATCCTGACGGGCACGGTCCTTTTCGGATTCGATTTGTGCACGTGCCGCCGCCACTTCTTCAGCGGTATTCACCTTAGCTTGATGGTTCGCTTTTTCAACAATTTCCTGTGCTTCATGACGGGCGTTAGCAATTTGAGCCGCATAATCAGCTTTAATTTGCTCCGCTTCCATGCGCGACTGTTCGGCACTGGCCAAGTCATTCGCAATTTGTTCCTTGCGAGCCTCCATCATAGACACTAACGGTTTATAAGCAAAACGGTGTAATATCCAAACTAATATAAAAAAGTTCAACATCTGAGCAAGAATTGTTCCTGGGCTTAAATCAACCAAGGTAATTCCTCCCTGCTATTAACGGAATAACAAAATGAAAGCCACTACTACGCCGATGATAGGCATCGCTTCAATCAAACCGATTGCTACGAACATAGTAGACATCAATTGTCCACGTAATTCCGGTTGACGTGTAATACCTTCGATAACTTTGCTTGCTACCATGCCGTCACCAATACCTGCAGCAATAGCGCCACAACCTACTGCGATTGCCGCAGCTAAAGCGAATAAACCTTGAACTTCCATGATTAACCCTCCATTAGATAAATTAATGATCTTCACTTAATGCCATTCCCAAATAGTTGGCAGTAAGAACTGTGAAAATAAAGGCCTGAATAATGCCGATAAATAAACTGAAAGCAATCCAAATCCATGGTACCGGTACAAACCAAGGCATGTGGTAGAGAATTTCCAACAAGATTTCACCTGCCACAATATTACCGAATAGACGAAAAGCTAATGTGATTGGTTTTGCAATTTCCTCGAAAATGTTCAAAACCAGCATGGCTTTATAAGGCTGCAAGAAATGGTTAAAGTATGATAACCCTTTTACTTTAATCCCCATCCCCCATACTACAAGGCTACTGCATAGTGCCAACGCAGCTGTCGTATTAATATCTGCTGTCGGCGAAGTAAGCGCATGTAAAGTAGGCAATAAACCCAGTTCATTTCCTATGAAAATAAACAAAAAGAATGTGAATAATAATGAGCTCACCATTGGCCAATGCTTGCCGAGCGTGGGGGATAATTGACCTTCCAGCAGTTCTAAAATGACTTCTACGCCATTTTGAATACCTGAAGGTACCAGTTTTCGACCACGTGTAGCCAACACGGTAATGATGATAACGATCACCATCGTAATCCACGTCGCAACAAGGGTATCTATATGAAATGTTAACCCCAGCCACTGGACCAACTGATGATGACCTGCATGCAATTCCACAGACTCAACCCCTTCCATAGCTTATAAAAAAACCATATATATGCATCATATATATATGTATTATAATACATCGTTATAGATATATAATCAACACTTGACGAGTATATAATTCCCCAAAAAGATATTTGAATTGCATTTTACGCATTAAAGAATCAGTAATTGCGTTTTGCGCATTAATCACATAGGTCAATCCGTAATATCAAATGAACTATATACGACTGTTCCACCAATACAACATATATAATACGGGCTGTATTATTACAACTGCCGCAAATAAACTCAACGGCTCCACCCCGGGAATTTGAATACCGATCGAAACTAATGCCCCCACTAAAACCAGTCGCCACATCATCTGGCGACGCGCTTTTCGAACCGCTCCATGCGGATTTCCGCAGGTAAAGCTGTTAGCATGAACACCAAGGGTCAACAGATAGAGAATCATGATCAACATGCCCCAGCCCCAGCCCATCATATATCGCTGTAAATTCAGCACAGACAGAACTAACAGCCCTAAAAGGGCAATAAAAAAACAGGTCAGCAGAACATGCAGTATGAATTTTACATATCGATTCATATACACCTCACTACATAACCTGTTTATACAACATATAGAATCCTGTGACGGCTCCGATCAGACCCAATATTATCATACATAGCGGACTGGTTTCTAACCAACCGTCCAGTTTATATCCGATCCAAACAAAGCCGCCGATACAGGCAGCCAGTGTCATCCCTGCTGATGTAGCCATAGCCAGGGCTTTCACAGTATCCTTATCCATCTTATTTACCGAACCGTTCCGGACGTTTCGCATCACCCAAGAATTCATGACGAAGCGCCTGAATGATGCGTTCCGATGCTTTGCCGTCACCGTAAGGATTCACGGAGTTCGACATTAATTTATAGGCTTTTTCGTTACTTAATAATTCATAGGCCGCACCATGTACAGCATCCTTATCCGTGCCTACGAGACGCACCGTACCGGCTTCAACAGCTTCGGGACGTTCCGTCGTATCGCGCAACACGAGAACCGGTTTTCCAAGAGCAGGAGCCTCCTCCTGAATCCCGCCGGAATCGGTGAGAATCAGATAGGATTTAGCCATCAAATTTGCGAACGGTTCATAATCGAGAGGATCAATAAGAGTCACACGCTCAACGGAGCCCAGTTCCTCCTGTACCACTTGACGCACCTTCGGATTCTTATGAACAGGGAATACCACTTGAATATCGTCAAACTCAGCAATCAGATCGCGGATAGCCTGATATACATGGCGCATAGGCTCGCCCAAATTCTCTCTGCGATGAGTCGTTACGAGAATTGTTCTCTTAGCGGGATCCAGTGCATTAATCGCTTCGTCCTCAAAGACATAATTATCCTGTACCGTCGTATCGAGAGCATCGATAACGGTGTTGCCCGTTACATATAGATGAGCATCATTGATATTTTCTTTTTTCAGATTGCTTTCAGAACTGGACGTGGGCGCAAAATGATAAGTTGCAATAGAGCCTGTGAGTTTACGGTTCATCTCCTCAGGAAACGGTGAATAGATATCTCCCGTCCGAAGTCCCGCCTCCACATGTCCCACGGGAATTTCCTGATAAAAGGACGCCAGAGCACCCGCAAAGGTTGTCGTCGTATCACCGTGAACGAGAACGACATCGGGTTTCGCTTTTTCCAACACATCCTTGAGGCCCAACAATGCACGATTTGTTACGTCATACAACGTTTGCCCCTGACTCATAATATTCAAATCATAATCCGGCGTAATGTTAAATAAATGCAGTACTTGATCGAGCATATCTCTATGCTGAGCCGTTACCGTTACAATAGGCTCCATATCCGGAGCTGCCTGCAATGCTTTCACAAGAGGGGCCATCTTAATCGCCTCAGGTCTTGTACCGAAGATTGTCATAACTTTTAACATAGTTGCCTCCAATATAATAAGGTAGAAAAAAAGGGGCGCAAGCGCCCCACATATGGTTATTCCTTATGAGAATCATCCGGATTCTCCAAGGCTTTGGCCAATTCATCGCGATCGAAGGATATGGTATCATCCGAGTCGCTGCGTTCAATTGTAGGACGTGGTAACGGATGCCCTGCCGCATCGCTATGCATGATAACACCAAGGCGGCGGGCAATATAGATACTGCACAAGAAAATCACTAATACCAAGGTCGCTCCGACCCAGGCGTTAACCTCCGCAACGATAACGGATACGCCGCCGAAAAGAGCTGTTACGGCATACATCATGAGGACCGCCTGCTTTTGAGATAACCCTTGAGCTAGCAAACGATGATGCACATGACCCTTATCGGGTTTAAAAATCGGACGCCCGCTGATTTTGCGGCGTACAATGGCGAATAAGGTATCCAGAATCGGCAACCCTAACACGATAGCCGGCACCACTAAAGCAATCATGGCCGCCGTCTTTACGGCACCCATAACGGAAATAGCCGCCAACGTATAGCCTAACAGCATAGATCCCGTATCACCCATGAATATTTTAGCCGGATTAAAGTTATAGCGCAAAAAACCTACCGTAGCACCCGCCAAAGCAAGTGCAATACAAGCCAAATCAATCTGACCGAGCTGTAAGGTCATCGCACACACGGCGATACAGGCGATAAAGGATATGCCCGCAGCCAACCCGTCAAGGCCGTCGATGAGGTTTACGATATTCGTAAAGCCTACAATCCAAAATATAGTCAAAGGAATCGCCCAATATTTGAGGTATATCACACCGCCCCAAGGAAGGTTGATAAAATCCACTCGAATATCATACGCCACGAGAATAGCCGCCGCAATAATCTGCCCCATCAGCTTTGTCTTAGGTTCGATCTGCTTGATATCATCCCAAATACCGACGATAACGAGAATGACCGTACCGAGCACAAAACCGAATAATTTATGGTCATGAGGAATTGAACCGTTAAGCAGAACAGATCCCATATAACCGAGAAAAATCGCCAATCCACCGAGTCGTGGAATCGCACCGTGATGCACCTTACGAGCATCCGGCTTATCTATTGCCCCGACGGCGACCGCAAAGCGTTTCACCAGGGGCGTCAATGCATATGTTATGATGAGCGCCAACACAAAGGCCCACACATAATCAGGCATGAACTCTCTCATAAGACACCTCCAACAACCGGGTCACATTCACTGAATTAGTTCGTCAAACTGCGGATAGGTGCCGGAATACGACCGCCACGCGCAATAAACTCTGCCGCACTATAAGGACTCACCTCAATAATAGGAGCATAGCCTAACAGTCCGCCAAACTTAACGACTTCGCCGACCGTTTTACCCGGTACAGGAATGACGCGAACCGCTGTCGTCTTATTATTAATCATGCCAATCGCCGCTTCATCAGCGATGATAGCGGAAATCGTATCTGCCGTCGTGTCCCCCGGGATAGCGATCATATCAAGCCCTACGGAGCACACACAAGTCATGGCTTCCAACTTATCAAGGGAAAGACTGCCGCAAGCCACGGCATCGATCATGCCCGCATCTTCCGATACGGGGATAAATGCGCCGCTGAGGCCGCCTACATGCGATGATGCCATGAGACCGCCTTTTTTCACCGCATCGTTAAGCAGTGCCAACGCAGCCGTCGTACCATGACAGCCGCAGGAAGATAAACCCATTTCCTCCAGAACATGTGCCACCGAATCGCCTACGGCCGGTGTCGGTGCCAACGACAAATCGATGATGCCGAACGGTTTACCGAGGCGACGGGACGCCTCTTGTGCCACCAGTTGGCCTACGCGAGTGATTTTGAAAGCCGTTCGTTTAATCGTTTCAGCCACTACATCAAACGGCTCACCGCGAACGGACTCCAATGCATGTTTCACAACGCCAGGACCGGATACCCCCACGGAAATAGCACTATCCCGTTCCGTAACACCGAAGAAGGCCCCCGCCATAAACGGATTATCCTCAACAGGATTACAGAATATAACGAGCTTTGCACAGCCAAGGGCATCGTTATCCTTGGTGAGTTCCGCCGTTCTTTTTACGATGAGGCCCATTTCCCGCACCGCATCCATATTGATACCGGTCTTAGTAGAACCTACACCTACGGAGCTGCACACGATATCCGTCGTCGCCAATGCTTCGGGAATTGATTCAATCAGGATGCGATCCGCTCGTGTCGCCCCCTTTGTAACGAGAGCCGAGAAACCGCCGATAAAATTAACACCGACGGTCTTTGCCGCTCTATCCATGGCCTCCGCCACAGGTACATAAGACGTTAAATCGGTACCGCCCGCCACGAGGGATATAGGTGTCACGGAAACACGTTTATTGATGATAGGAATACCGAACTCTCGCTCGATATCTTCACCGATGGATACCAGGTGTTCCGCCTCCTTTGTAATGCGATCATAGATGCGATCACATAACTCTTTACCGGAACTGGAAGCACATTCTAACAAACTGATGCCCATCGTAATCGTACGCACATCAAGCTTATTATCATGAATCATCTGATTCGTTTCTAGAATATTATCGATAGATAACATAGTGCCCCCTATCCTACGCGGTGCATGCTCAAGAAAATATCCGCATGTTGAGCGCGAATTTCCACGCCGAGTTTCGTTCCTAATGCTGTCAATGCATCCTGAATAGACGTCAAATCCTTTACGTCTTCGGATTCAGTCTCGCACATCATAATCATATTGAACAGACCATCTAAAATAGTCTGATTAATTGATAGAATATTGACTCCATGATCAGCCAAAACTGTACTGACCCCCGCAATGATACCAACGCGGTCGACGCCGACAACGGTAACAACTAATTTCATAATATCACCTTTTCTATGGACTACAAACCATCTAACCATATACGGTCATTCGATAAACTATATTAATATATTATATCATAATTTATCGCTTTTTTACGGTGAATTCTTCATGAGATTACACAAAACTATAAATAGTTATGCATCTTCTGAAAGTGCGGCGGTTACAATTTCTTCACCAGCCGTCAACAATGCTACGAGGCCGCGGTCACCTTTATAGCTTTCACCATAAATTTTATACAGGTCCTCCGTACCCGACGGACGCGCTACAAACCATCCTGTCTCAGTCTCCACACGGACCCCGTCAATAGGCATATCTTTATAAAGTGATGTGGTGCGAATCGCAGTAATCGGATCACCATCCACCTCAACAGCCGTAATCGCACCCGCATCAAGGGCTTTCAATTTTACCTTTGCCGCCTTGGAGCAAGGCGCATCGATGCGACCGAATCGAGGTTCTCCGCAATCTTCAATAATACCCTTATATAATTTTTCAACGGTAGCACCCATAACAGCCAGCATTTCAATGGACAACAAGGCCATAATCATGCCGTCCTTATCCGTGGTCCAAACGGTGCCATCCTTCTTGAGGAACGATGCTCCGGCTGATTCTTCGCCGCCGATACCGATAGTTCCGTCGAATAAAAGAGAACTGAAATATTTAAAGCCCACCGGTACTTCATAGACCTCAATGCCTTTCTTTGCAGCCCATTTATCGATCATAGTAGTACATACTACGGTCTTTCCGACGCCTTTATCCTTCCATCCGCGCGTCGTAAAGAGATAGTCCGCCGCAGTCGCCAAAAAGGCATTCGGCGATGCCAGCCCTTCCGGACTTACCACACCGTAGCGGTCATAATCAGGATCATTACCGACAGCCAAATCATAATTCCCGATTTGCTTGATGACATCCGCCATGGCATACTCGGACGAGCAGTCCATACGAACCTTGCCGTCATGGTCATAGGTCATAAAGCTGAACGTAGGGTCGTAATCATCATTGATGATGTCCATATTCAAATGATATCGTTCATTAATAGCGCGCCAGTAACTGCTGCCGCTACCGCCAAGAGCGTTGACGAGGACCTTCAGTTTCGCACTTTGAATGGCCTCCATATTGATAATGGAAGATAGTTCTTCCACATAAAGCCCTTTGTAATCATACGGTTCCTGTTGCGACGGTTCTATATTGTCCAAACTGATGCGTTTAAATCCATCCATCTCGCAATAAGCGCGCAAATATTCATTCGCTCTGGTTTCAATCCACTTCGTCACCAATGTGTCCGCCGGCCCGCCGTTAACGGTATTATACTTAATGCCGCCGTTATCCGGAGGATTATGAGACGGCGTGATGACAATTCCGTCAGCCTTATCATCATGACTTTCATTATAACGAATAATAGCACGGGAAATAGACGGCGTCGGTACAAAGTCCATATCGCTGTCAACCATTGCAACGATACCGTTGCCGGCCAGCACCTCAAGAACCGTCACCAATGCCGGTTGTGATAAAGCATGTGTATCCTGACCTACGAATATAGGGCCGGTAGCGCCGAACTGTCCACGTCCATCGCAGATAGCCTGTGTAATAGCCGCCACATGAAGATCCGTAAAAGTCCCGTTAAGCGACGTACCGCGGTGTCCTGACGTACCGAAAGACACCAGTTGCGTCGGATCATTCATATCCGGTGTATTGTCAGAATACGCCTCTATCAAGGCCTCTAAATCAATAATATCTTGTTCTTGTACAGGCTTGCCTGCTAACTCATGAGCCATAGGAACCTCCCAATCACATGTACGGCGAACATGCATAAAACCGTACATGTACCTATCTTAATAATAATGAACATCTGCTCTGTTTACATAACGATAGATGTCTACATAGTATAGTCCATAAAATCATACTCTGTGAAATAATAATATAATCTATTAATTAGCCTAACATGACCACGCACTTACTTATTTGTCACATAATGTGCATTTTCCTGACATTCTTTCGCCAGCATTTCCACCGAAGCCGGTATCGTAGGTCGTGTAAAACCTTCTCCGATAACCTCCTGCGCATCGGTAATGAGGATAAACGCATGTTCGTCCGCCTCTTGAATGACTTCTTTCAGTTTATTCACCTGCAACAGATTTACCGCCACCATGACGATTTGTCGCGGGGTCCGCGTATAGGCACCGATACCGTTGATGATGGTCGCACCGCGACCGACCTTATTGATGATGCATTCACAAACTTCATCGGTCCGATAGGTGATGATGAAAGCAACCTTTCTCTGGTTAAACCCGATGACTACTTTATTCGTAATGATCGTATATACATAAACGCTGACAAGTGTCACCGCCACCGCCTCAAGACCTACAACGGCGACAGCCACTGCGAGGATAACGCAGTTAATGATGCTGTTAATGGACCCCATCTGCAATCCGTAATATTTCCGCACGATAAGGGCGATCGGGTCAAGGCCGCCCGTATTTCCGCCAACCCGATATACTATACCGAGTCCCACACCGGTCGTAACACCGGCCATCATGGAGCTCAACAGAGGATCCTGAATAATCATGTTATATTGCAGAAAATCAAACTGATCAATCATCCAGGACAGCATCAACGTACCGTATATCGTATTGACTACGACACGTTTTCCCAACCAGTGCCAGGCAGCCCAACATATAGGTATATTCAAAATAATATTCCACGTCCCGATGGATAGTCCCGTAAGATAATATAATATAAGCCCCAAACCGCTGAGACCGGTGCTCACCAGCTTATGAGGCAGAACGAATGCATCAAGCCCGGCGCCGAAAACAGCACACCCGACGGCGACCATCACAACCTGGTATATATCGGCTTTATACTTGGTTAACATAACCCCTCCAAATTGCCATTTCCCTATAAATATTCTATAATGGAGTATCTAAAACATACGCATTTACAATACGTTTAAGAATAATACAACTAGCGTATACAAATTCATCATAAACCACTTAATGGTTATTTTCAATCACTTTATAACAGTATAGAATAAACATATGAAATGCATATATCACAAATCCATTCGAGGCTTTATGATAAGGTTTACAATCCGGCTTCGACACATATTCTTCGACGCATATTTCAAAATCTAACTATATACATATATTAGCGAGGATTTTATGAGTAAAAGTTTCGAACAACTCGGTTGCAGTAAAATTAATATAGGGCTCGCCATCACGGGCAAACGCGATGACGGTTATCACGATATCGATTCCATCTTTCAATCTATCCGTCTCAGTGATTCCATCTACTTTGCCAAACACCATTCCGTCGTATTTTCCGGAGGTGCTCCGGAGCTGCCCGACTACATGCAGAACCTCGTCACATATGGTGAAAGCAATCTCGCCCTTAAAGCGTTACGCGCCATCCAGGCCTATACGGGATGTAAGGCGGGTGCCGCCATTCACCTGTTAAAACGCGTGCCCGTTCAGGCCGGCCTGGGCGGCGGCAGTGCCGATGCGGCGGCGATGTTAAAAGGATTAAATAAATTTTGGGACCTGCGTCTGACGCAAGATGAATTATTGACATTAGGATCTCAATTAGGCTCCGACATTCCGTTTCTATTACACGGCGGTACGGCACGCGGCACGGGTCGCGGAGAGATCCTTACCTACGGTACGTCTCCGCAACCGCATTGGCTCCTATTGGTTAAACCGACGACATCCGTTTCAACGGCAGCCGCATATAATCAATTCAAAGGTAACTCAAAGGCCACATCCGAAACGATTGATACGGTGCGGAAACACATCGAAAACAACGATATGTATGCGGCTTTCACCAGCAGTATCAACACCTTCGAAGAACTATTGTTCCCCGAACACGAGGAATTGGCCCAATGTAAGGAGTTCTTTATATCCCGCGGATATCCGACCATCATGACCGGCAGCGGTCCGACGATGGTCGTACTGCTCGAGAAAGCGACAGATGCCTTGCACCTGCAGGACGAAATCTCAAAAGCGGGCCACGACTGGCTCTCACTCATTACAAAAACATGCACAGAGGAGGATTTACCATGACAAAACGGTTGCAACCCATACGCCTCGATGCGTACAAACCGCTACGGGAAGTTGTAAGTGAAACATTACGACAGGCCATCCAGGAAGGCATTTTAAAGCCCGGTGAACGGCTCATGGAAATTCCTCTGGCAGAGGAACTGGGCGTCAGCCGTACACCGATTCGCGAAGCCATCCGCAAACTCGAACTGGAAGGCTTCGTCGTTATGATACCGCGCCGCGGCACCTATGTGGCGAACATCTCCTTAAAGGATATTACGCAGGTTTTTGAAATTCGCTCAGCTCTCGAGGAACTCGCGGCGGGTCTTGCGGCGGAACGCATCACGGCGGAGGAAATCGAAACCTTGGAGCGCATGCTCGTCGAAATCGGTGATCACATGGAAAACAAGGACATGGAATCCGTCATCACCGCCGACGTGGAATTTCACGAAGTATTATACAAAGCGTCCCGTAATCAACGGCTGGCGGATATTGTTCACAATCTGCGGGAGCAGACCTACCGCTTCCGCAGTTTCTCCATGAACCAGCCGGGTCGGTTGCGCAAAACATGGGAGGAACATCGCCAGCTCGTGGAGGCCATCGCCTCCCATAACGAGACGCAAGCACGCAAGCTGGCGCGAATTCACATGGAACATTCCGAACAGACCCTCTTAAAAGGGATGGAGGAATCCACCGAATTCGATATGTCCAGATAAGTTTTAACAAGAAAGGGATTTTTTATGGAAGCATATTTAAATGATCTAGTGTCCACCATAAACGGTTATTTGTGGAACTACCTCATCATCTTCATCCTCATCGGCGCAGGCCTCTTCTTTACAATGACGACGAACTTCGTACAGATTCGCATGTTCAAAGAAATGCTTCGCCTCGTAGCGAATGGTGCAGGCAACTCGACCGAAAAAAATCACGTATCCTCATTCCAGGCCTTTTGTGTCAGCACCGCCTCCCGCGTAGGTGTCGGCAACATCGCAGGCATCGCCATCGCCGTTGTATTAGGCGGTCCCGGTGCCATCTTCTGGATGTGGATTATCGCCCTCATCGGTGCGGCAACCGGTTTTATTGAAAGTACATTAGCTCAGATCTATAAAGAACCCCTTGCAAAAGGCGGCTTTTACGGAGGCCCTGCCTACTACATCCGCTACGGCCTCAACAATAAGTTCTTATCCGTTCTTTTCGCCATCTTGATCAGCGTCACCTTCGGATGGATTTACAATTCCGTACAGGCCAATACATTAGCGGCCTCCCTTGTCACCTTCGACTTTGATGTAACATACACAGGTGCTGTCGTAGCTGTACTCGTAGGTCTCGTCATCTTCGGCGGTATCAGCCGTGTAGCCAAGGTGTCGGAAGTCCTGGTACCGATTATGGCCGTTCTCTATATCTTGACAGCCCTCTTCGTTGTCATCATGAATATCGAGCATTTTCCTCATGTCATTTACACCATCGTTACATCCGCCTTTGATCCTTATGCGGCAGGCGGCGGCTTCATGGGCGCTACCATGATGAACGGTATCAAGCGCGGTCTCTTCTCAAACGAAGCCGGCGAAGGTTCCGTGCCGAATGCGGCGGCTACAGCAGCCGTTAATCATCCGGTGGAGCAGGGCCTCGTCCAAGCCTTCGGGGTCTTCCTCGACACGTTCATCATCTGTACCGCATCCGCTTTCATCGTCCTCGTCGTAGGCGACTACAGCACGACAGGTCTTACCGGCATCGCGCTTGTGCAACATAACCTGGCACAACAGCTCGGCTCCTGGGCCCCATTAGCCGTAGCCGTATTTATCGTGATGTTCTCGTTCAGTTCACTCGTAGGCAACTATTACTACGGCGAAATCAACATCAGCCATTTGACGGATAAAAAAGGCTATCTCTATGCGTTCCGTATCGGTGTTGTCATCATGACATTCCTCGGCTCCATCGCATCGCTCGATCTCGTATGGAATCTGGCCGACTTGTTCATGGCATTCCTGGTACTGACAAATGTGAGCTCCATCGTACGCATGGGCAGAACCGCAGGTCTCGCCCTCGACGATTACATCAAGCAACGCAAGGCCGGCGTCGAATCACCCGTATTCCACCGCTCCGTATTGAATCATCCGTACGGCGTTGTATGGTGGGGTGACGGTCAGACGACGGATTCCTCCGTACCGCCTACACCGATTGAAAATACGGTAGAAAACAGGTAGTATTTAAATTTTCTAATACTATATAATTTCTTAACAGAAATACTGAGACCCCTTTGGTGCGATTATCGACACCAAAGGGGTCTCAGTATTTTCTAGTATGTTTTCTACTATTTTTTCTAAAATATTCTCTATTACCGCTTATCAAAACCTTCCTAATCCCTTCCCCGCCTTACCCTCCATAAACTTTCACAGACTATAGAATATAGTTATCATTTATGCAGGTTATTTTATAAAACATGTCGAATACTATTAATATAGAATTCTTTTCGTATTCTCATAACATATTCTATATACAGGAGGTATGTATGAAAGCATATAACCCTTATGAAAACATGTTGAATACCCTGGATGTGGCTGCGGAAAAACTCGGCTATTCCCGCAGTGATTACGAAGTATTGCGCCATCCGGAACGGGAACTCAAGGTGTCCGTTCCGTTACAGCTCGACAACGGCGAAGTACGCGTATACGAAGGATATCGTTGTCAACACTCCACATTGCGCGGCAGCGCTAAAGGCGGCCTCCGCTTTCATCCTGATTCCGATGAAAACGAAGTGCGTGCCTTGGCCGCATGGATGACCATTAAAAACGCTATCGCCAATCTTCCGTACGGTGGCGGTAAAGGCGGTATCAAGGTCGATCCAAAGACGTTGAGCCAACGCGAGCTGGAACGCTTGACCCGTAATTTCGTTCGTCGCATCGCCCCTATCATCGGCGTAAATACGGACGTACCTGCACCGGATGTAAATACAAACGCTCAGATCATGAGCTGGATTGCCGACGAGTACAGCACATTAAAAGGCGAATGGAGCCCGGGTATCGTTACCGGCAAACCGATTGAGGTCGGCGGCTCTCTAGGTCGTAACGAAGCGACCGGTCGCGGCTGTCTCATCGCGTTGCAAAGCTACCTCGCCAAAAAGAATCTGGACATCAAAAATCTCACAGTAGCCGTACAGGGCTTCGGCAACGTAGGATCCGTCGGAACGCGCCTCATCGCACAGGCAGGGGCTAAAGTCGTTGCCATCGGCGATGTGAGCGTCAACATCTACAATCCGAACGGCATCGACGTTGAAAAAGCATATGAATATGCAAATTCTCACGGTCGCTCCTTGGAAGGTTACTCCGAGCCGGGTATGACCCTCATCGGCGGACAGGAACTATTGGCTCAGCCTGTTGATGTTCTGTACATGGCAGCCCTTGAAAACCAATTGAACAAAGATAACATGGAAAATATCCAGGCAAAAATCATCTTGGAAGGTGCGAATGGCCCTACTACAAATGATGCGGATAAGTACTTCTACGAAAAAGGTATCGACATCATCCCTGACGTTCTCGCTAACGGTGGCGGCGTAGTCGTATCGTACT
Organism: Veillonella rodentium; assembly: GCF_900187285.1. Classification (NCBI taxonomy): domain Bacteria; kingdom Bacillati; phylum Bacillota; class Negativicutes; order Veillonellales; family Veillonellaceae; genus Veillonella; species Veillonella rodentium. Next base: position 1,740,381 of record NZ_LT906470.1, read on the forward strand.
ACGAATGGGTTCAAAACAAGGCAAGCTACTACTGGACCGAAGAAGAAGTCAACGAACGATTGACGAAAAATATGCAAAACAGCTTCGAAGCGGTTTGGAATATGCAGCAGAAATATAATGTACCGCCTCGCCAAGCGGCATACATGGTCGCTCTCGAACGCCTCGTAATAGAAACCACATTGCGTGGATACAACTGCTAAGCTTTCAGTAAGAAAACAGATTTATAATCAATAAAATAATTCCGCAATTTCTAATCCATCCTCCTATGCTATAAGCATAAAAAGAGCGTAAACTCTACATATACAGAGTTTACGCTCTTTTATTTGAAAGTCTCATCAATATTGTCATCATACGAAGGATTGCTATTTCATGCGAAGGTTCCCGACGGCTTTTATTTAAAAGCCCCCATCAACGCAATCATACGCGGATTCGCCATTAAGGATCTCACCAGAACAGATCCGACCACGGCCGGCACGGTCTGCCCCACTAAAAGATTCAACACCAACGGCCAATATGGAATATCGAGCAGCCGGCTGAGCCATAACGGCACACAGAGAGCGGGAACCATGATAATCGGCAAGATAACCCACCACGAACCGAGCCCCATGCGGCGCATGCCTACTATGATGCCCGTCGTCAATATGCCGACACCGAAGCCGCCCAGCATATCGAGAATACCGAGACCGCCAAATAAAAAATTGGAAATGAGGTTGCCAATCCCCATGGGGATCACCAAAAACGGAAAGGCATAAGCAAGTGCATACAATGATGTCGCTATACGAATTTGATACGCTCCGAAAGAAATACTTTGGGTCACATACAATAAGACGATATAAAGCGCTATAACCATAGCGGAAATTGTCATTTTTCGGGTAGAACTCATAACACTCACCTCCTCAAATAAAAAAAGAGCATGGCAAAACTACCATGCTCGAATGCTTATGATTTTCCGTAGTTTTGTTTAGAGACAGGATGGTTTCAAACTGTCTTATTCAATTGTCGCCTTTCGGCATATACACATCTTAGCATACATCCGATTGTTTCGCAATTGGTGAAAGTTCAACACCTATTACGCAACGTCAGACGAGCCGGATTATTTCCCGAAATGAATCGCCGGGTCCTCAACGCCGTTAGCACGAAACGCTTCAGCCCGGTCAATACAGGTTCCGCAATGTCCACACGGCACCGCTCCGCCTTCGTAACAGGACCACGTCAATTCGTAAGGCACATGAAGACGCAATCCTTCTTTCACCACATCCGCCTTGTTGGCGTTGATGAAAGGCGCCTCCAATGAACAGGCTTCACCTGAGCCTTCAAAGATGGCATCGCCCATGGACTTATAAAACTGTTCCGTACAATCTGGATAGGCATTTCCTGCCGCATCATCGCTATGCGCACCGTAGTAAATATAACCGCAGTCGAGTGATAGAGCCAAGGACGCCGCCGCCGACAGGAACAATCCGTTTCTAAAAGGCACATAGGTACTCACAGGGCCGTCCCCTTCCCGGTCCTGCTGCTCTTTATAGGAACCTTGCGGCACGGCTTCATCGGATTGCATCAGGAGAGACGAATTGCTGAAAGCGAACAGCTTCGTCACGTCCATCGTCTTTCCTTCGATGCCGTAATACGCCAAAACGGCGGCTGCCGCCTCTAATTCCTTACAGTGCTTCTGACCGTATCGGATGGACAACGGCACCACATTCTCCTTACCGAATCGCTCAACGGCAAGCGCCAGACATGTCGTACTATCCACGCCGCCGCTGAACAAAACAACGGCACGTTGTTTCTGAGCCATAATTTCTCCTTTCAGAACACGATTATAAATCGATATCGAGTTCTACAGGACAGTGGTCGGAACCGAAAATCTGTTGATGAATCTTCGCCTCTTTAATCTTGTCATCAAGCCGCTTGGATGTGATGAAGTAGTCGATTCTCCACCCCGTATTCCGTTCACGAGCCTTGCCCATGTAGGACCACCAGCTATATTCCTCAATCGCATCCGGATAGAGGTGGCGGAATGTGTCCGTAAAGCCGGACTCCAATAATTCCGTCATCTTTGCCCGTTCTTCATCGGAAAAGCCCGCATTTTTGCGATTTGTCTTCGGATTTTTAAGGTCGATTTCCTGATGCGCCACATTCAAATCACCGCAGAGAATAACCGGTTTCTTCTTATCCAGTTCAAGCAAGTAATTGCGGAACACATCTTCCCAGGTCATGCGGTAATCAAGACGTGCCAATTCACGCTGACTGTTCGGCGTGTAGCAACACACGAGATAGAAGTTATCATATTCCGCGGTAATAACACGACCCTCCTGGTCATGCTCTTCAATACCGATACCGTTTGTTACTGAAAGCGGCTTGATACGCGTAAATACGGCGGTACCGCTATACCCCTTCTTCACCGCGCTGTTCCAAAACTGTTCATAGCCGGGCAATTCCAATTGAATCTGATCCGGCTGCAACTTCGTTTCCTGCAGGCAAAAAATATCCGCATCCAATGCGTTAAAGGATTCTATAAATCCCTTTGTTACAGCGGCACGCAGGCCGTTTACATTCCAAGAAATTAACTTCATTTAAACTCCTTTATTTTTATGCTTCTTCGCATGGCGTGCTTCAGCACGGGCCTTACGGGACTCCTCATTGGCACGCATGGCATTTCCCTTTTTTCCTCTATAATAATTAGCCAGCACGGATAGAAGGAAAATAATCATGACCGTTACATTAAATGCACCGGGACCGAACGTATAGATATGATAGCATAAATAACCGAAAGCGATAATCGACAATATGTGTTTTAAACTTTCCATCATACCTCCTAAGACTGTTGCAAGGTTTCGATGCCGGTATTGAGCGGAAATCCGTCATAGGTCACCCAGTCGCTGGAACTACCTACATATAAAGCGGATTCAAGCCCGATTTCACTCATCGCCATCAAGGCATTACAAGCGGTAACACCGGATCCGCAATACGTCACAAGCGGACGACTTTGGTATAACTCGTTATAAAACTCGGCCTCCAACTCTTTTACAGATTTAGGACCGTCAGAGGTATAGCCGCTTTCATAAAAATGATTCACGGCCCCCGGAATATGCCCGGTCATACCGTCCATGGTATCTATTTCAGAGCCGTCATATCGGTGCGGCGCACGAGCATCGATGATGACATGATCCCCGCTTTCACTGGCCTTGAGAACCTCATCGCGACTCATCACCATGTGAGTCTGCAATTCATAGTTGAACACTGACGGTTTGTCCGGCAACGGTGTCGGTTCCTTCGTTAAAGTATGACCTTCCTTAATCCAGCGTTCAACGCCGCCGGATAAGACACGCACATCCTTGAGCCCCATGTACCGCAACGTCCACCACAAACGACCGGCCAGGAACAACCAGGAATCATAAATGACAACCTTCGATTCGCGTGTTATTCCGTATGATTCAAGAGTATGCGCCAGCTGATCCATATCGGGCAACGGATGACGACCGCCATGCTCACTGAGCGGTCCTGTCAAATCCTTGTCCAAGTCGACGGCATAAGCCCCCTTGATGTGACCCTGCTTATAATTTTGATACCCGCGAGCATCGAGAATGATGACTTCATCTAGGCAACTTAACAATTCTTTAGGAGTGATAAAATTAGACATATGTACTCCTTTCTATAAACATATCGAAAATGTCAGATACGATATGTTTATTATATAACGAAGGAAGGTTGTAGACAATGAATATCAGCTTTCATTAGAAGTAATATTAATAAATTTCATGAATCTCTTATAATTCTGTGTCCTATACGTCTTTTTTACCCCTTTAACATATGATATAATGTAACTAATTACTCTTGTGTGTGTAATTAGCTAAGTATCTAGAAGGGTTTGTGTAGTTGTAAGGAGCGTACACAGTTGAAAAAAGGTTACATCAAACTAATTGCAGCCGTTGTACTCGGCATTGCTATTATTGGTGGCGGAATCTACGGGGTATATACCCTCTTATCATCCAATACAGCGACAATTTTATATCGCTCTACCGTAGAGGACAAAATCAACGCGCTTCGACCTTATATCAATGCATTGGATGCGTATAATTCTTACAGCGTAGCCTACGAGAGCCAATTACAGCCAACCCTTGAAGAACTTCGAAACGGTACACACAACACAACGGTTACCTTACCGAAATATAAGGACTTAAAACAAGCTTTAGAAGAAGCAAAGCAGGAAAGTCCTACCGCCTACGAGGATGTAAATCAGGCAACAAATGACGTGCTTGCCCTTTTAGATCAAATCATTCCGATTGCGGACCAACTGCAAGTCTATTACGTAGCGAGAACCTACGAAAAAGATAATTACAAGGGCAGCGATGAATTAGCCGCTCAATACGTACCGTTGGCGGAACAGTTTAATGCCGCTTACAATGCATTAGATCTCGCTTTGGATAATCGTAACAATCAACTCTACAAGGAACGTATGGGTGAATTCCAAGAGGAAAAACGGGAAAATGCGGTAAACTTTATCGAACTCAACCTTATCACAGCACAGACGATCAACCTTATCGACCCGGACGGAAACACCGACACACAAAAGGTCGAATCCAACTTACAACAGATTACACAACGCATCAATAAATTACAACCAGGCTCAACGCCGAGCACACAGGCCGCTGTGAAAGCATATCAGGATTCCACAAAGGAATTCGTTGCGGAGGCACGGAACTACATCATTATCAATTCATCTTACGGCGAAGCATACACCCAGTTGTTTATAAAATATAACAAGATGGTGAGCAAAGCCAACTCCGTTAACATGAATGATCTTGATATAACCGAAAAAGCAAGAAATGAAGAATAAGCCGAGTCCGATTATCGTCGGAGTCGGCATTATTAATTTAAATACTGAAATAAAAAATAAACCTCCTAAGGTAAGCCTCGGGAGGTTTATTTATATTCTGACTATTCACAGGAATTTATTTTCAGCTCATTTTCGTTTCAAATCTTTCGTAATTATATAATACTCAGCAGGAGAAATAGCGATACCGTCAATCTTATTATTCCCTACCACATTGATATTCGGATACGCCAGAAAAAGGGCTACGCTATTGTCGAGCATCAATTGTTGTGCATTGATAACTGCGTTGCGGCGCACCGTCGGATCATCGGAGCTTTCAGCAAGGGCTAAGAGTTCATCAAATCGTGCATTGGAAAATCCCGTACCGTTATTTTCACTGCCGGTCCCCCAATATTGTTTCAGGAACCACACGGGCTGCCCCGTATTAGATGTCACTATGCTGGATAAAATCATGTCATAATCGCCGGACTGCGCAATCGAATCCACCACGGTATAATCCATGATTTTGATTTGCACATCAATACCGATTTTCTTGTAATCCGCCTGCAACGCCTCCGCATATAGAGGCAATTCAGGACGGGATGCATAGGTATAAAGCGTCAATACGAGGTTCTCCCCGTCTTTATCGACGATACCGTCCCCATTCGTATCACGATACCCGTCGCGAGCCAACAATTTCTTCGCACATTCCACATTATATGCATTCGGATCGCGCAACTGATTAAATCCATAGTCCACCGATGGCGGCAACGGTGCTTTCCCGGGTGTGAAAGTCCCCTTCATAAGGGTTTTCGCATATTCCTCACGAGGGGCTGCACTGATAAGAGCGCTGCGAAGATTGGCACTCTTCAACACACCTTTTTGGCTCATACGCACCATCAAATCTCGCAATGATGCGGTTTCATAGACCGTAAAATTCTTGTCATTCTTAAAGGTCTCGTATTCGCCGGGACCGATATTGACGGCCATGTCCACATCGCCGGACTGTAACGCCATCGCGCGCGTATTCGCATCATTGATGGCAGGAACCTCTACTCTACTGAATCCGGCCTTGCCATCCCAGTAATTTTCGTTACGTTTAAGTACCGCCCGTTCCTTCGTAAACGATTCCACTTCATAGGGACCTGTCGCTATCGGACCGTCCTTGCTGATATCACGCCCCTGTTCCTCTGCGGTCACATCGATAATGAGGAATAGAGGATCTCCTAACAAATTAGGCAAATTATAATAGGGCTTGTCCGTCTTAATCGTGAGCTCCTGCCCCTTTGCAGTTATCTCCGTGTAATTAAAAAAAGTTTTAGCGCGATTACTCTTTTTAAAAGTTCGCTCCAGCGATGCTTTCACCGCCTCAGCCGTCAATCGATTGCCGTTAGAGAATTTCACCTTGTCATTGATGTTGAAAGTCCAGGTCAGTTTATCATCCCCCTGTTTCCATGATGTTGCAAGCCACGGTTTCACCTGCATGGAATCATCAAACTTAACGAGTGTTTCACCGATACCGTAGCGAACCACCACCCAGCTGAAATAATCCGCCGTCGGCTCTAATGTGCTGGCAAACCCGATAGTGCCCACTTTAAGGACATCACCGGAGCCCGACTCCGACTGATTCATACAACCCGTGGTACCAAGCACCATGATACCCAATGCAGCACCTATCAATAAAGCCTTACTAAATCCTTTCATCTACGCACCTTCCTTTTCGCACATATCTATGTATATAACTTCATATGAACATACATCTATATACCCATATGGGTATACTAAATCTATTCAAATATACTATATTCCAAGGATTTACACAATGTAAATTTATGAATATTTGTACAAAAAATCCCCTTTACTGGTTGTCCAGTAAAGGGGGGACATATCAAAGAGGGCTTTCACCATGCTCTTATTCTGCTACGCTATCCATCGTCAACGGTTTATGGTCCTGTCCGATTTCAAAAATGGAGCTCAACAACACCTTCGTATACGGATGTTTCGCATCAGCCAGATGGAACGCATCCAGTTCCTCCACGATAGTACCTTTATACATGACTACAACCTTGTGACACATAGTACGGATGAAGGCAATATCATGGGCGATAAATAGATATGTCAGGTTTTTCTTTTTCTGCAATCGCGCTAACAGATACGCGATGGAATCCTGTACGGATACGTCAAGGGCACTTGTCGCTTCATCGAGAACGAGAATTTCCGGCTCCAATACGATAGCACGGGCAATCGCTACGCGTTGACGCTGACCGCCGGACATTTCATGAGGATAGCGATACATAAACTCACGCGGTAAATCTACCATTTCCAGGTAATCACCGGCAATCTGTTCCTCTTGTCCCTTTTCAAGCAGACCGAAGTTATACAGAGGCTCCAGAATAATGTCCTTTACTTTCATGCGCGGATTAAACGCTGCTGACGGATCCTGAAATACCATTTGAATCTTTTGACGATATTGTTTCGTCTGCTCCCGATTCATATGCTGAATTTCAACACCGTCCACATAAATTTCGCCTTCCGTAATAGGAAGCATCTTCATGATCATGCGCACCAACGTAGTTTTACCGGAGCCGGATTCCCCTACAATGCCCATGGACTGACCTTTTTCGAGCGTGATATTGATATCTTTACACGCCTCGAGCTCGCCGCCGGTCGGCAAAGGAAAGCGCTTACATACATGTTTTAATTCTATTGCATAATCAGTCAATGTAACGGCCTCCTCCCAATGTCGGTACCGCATCCTTCAACTGTTTCGTGTATTCATTGGATGGGTTTTCCAGGATATCCTGTGGCGTTCCCGCATCGACGACACGGCCTTTTTTCATAACGAGGATATAATCAGACATATACGCGGCTACACCGAGGTTATGCGTTACCATGACGATTGCCGAATTATGTTTTTTTGAAAGCTCAAGCATTTGCATTACCACCTGAGATTGTGTCGTCACATCAAGCGCCGATGTAGGTTCATCACCGATGAGAAGTACCGGATCCAACGCCAGAGCCATAGCGATTCCCACGCGTTGACGTTGACCGCCGGATAACTCATGAGGGTAACGTTTCAACATATCCCCCCCGTCAGGCAAAGATACGGACGCTAACAACTCAATAGCGCGCCGGTCGCATTCATCATCAGTAATATCTATATGCGCTTTAAACAGCTCACGAAACTGCTTTCCAATACGCACGATAGGATCCAATGCGCTACCGCTGTCCTGAAATATCATGGCCATATCTTTACCGCGTATAGACCGCCATTCTGATTTGGATAGGATGCGAAGATCATGACCGTTAAACACCATCGTTCCGTCCGTCACTTCTCCGCCCACCGGCAACAATCCCATAAGGGCCCGAATCACGGTAGTCTTACCGGATCCGGATTCCCCTACGATGGTTAACACCTTGCCGCGTTCCAAGGTAAAGTTTACATCCATAACAGCAGGCACACCTTGATACGCGATGCTAAGGTTTTCTACAGTAAGTACGTTTTCTGCCATTACAGCTCCTCATTATTTCGTAATTTTATTTGTAATCCAGTAGTAATCACTTGGGTACATAACAGCACCTTTCAAGTAAGAACCGGTTACGATATTAGTTTTTGGATACCCCAAGAACAATGCCGCACCGTCATTCATCAACAATTGTTGGATTTTAATAGCATAATCACGACGTTTAGCAGGGTCAAATTCGGTTTCTGCCGCATCTAACAATTGATCAACCTCTGGATTGGAATAACCGGAACCATTTTGAGGATTGGAACCATTGATATTGGTATGCCAGTAGTTCGCCAAGAACCAGATCGGGTCGCCCGTATTCGCCGTTACGATATTGGAAATAAGCATATCATAATCGCCGTCTTGACCCATTTTATCGATCAAGTTATAGTCAACAGTCTTGATTTTCATATCGATCCCCACTTTTTTGAGGTCCGCTTGTACAGCTTCCGCATAAAGTGGCAACTCAGCACGAGAGTTATATACAACAAAGTTGAATGTCAACGGTTTACCGTCTTTATCAAGGACACCGTCACCGTCAGTATCTTTCCAGCCGTCTTCCGCTAATAATTGTTTTGCCCGTTCCACATTATATGCATTAGGGTCTTTCAAATCATTGAAACCGTAATCCATGGATGGTGGAATTGGAGCGGAACCCGGAATAAATGTTCCTTTTAACAATACATCCGCATAGTTTTTGCGGTCCGTTGCGGAAATAACAGCAGCACGAACCTTGTCATCACCAAGGATACCACGTTGATTAATACGCGCCAATACTACGCGAAGAGATGCGATTTCATCTACCTTAAACTTATCGTTGCCTTGGAACAAACCGATTTCGCCGGGGCCGATGTTAACAGCCATGTCCACATCACCGGACTGCAAGCTCATAGCGCGCGTATTCGGATCATCGATGGATGGGATTTCTACAGTCTTGAACGGTACTTCACCATCCCAGTAATTTTCGTTTGCCACCATTTCAGCGCGTTCCTTCGTGAAAGATTTCACTACGTATGGACCGGTACCGATTGGACCTTCTTTAGCAAAGTTACGGCCGTCCTTTTCAGACTGTACATCGACGATGAGGAACAATGGATCCGCCAAAAGGCCGGGCATGTTAGGATATTCCTTATCCGTCTTGATGATCAATTGTTGACCGTTCGCTTCAATGGAATCATACTTGAAGAATGTTTTAGCGCGGTTGGATTTTTCAAAAGCGCGTTCAATGGATGCTTTTACAGCGGCCGCATCAACCTTTTTGCCGTTAGAGAATTTTACCTTGTCATTGATTGTGAAAGTCCAGGTTTTCTTATCGTCAGATACTTCCCATTTGGAGGCAATCCATGGCTGCGGCTTCATTTGTTCGTCGAATTTCGTCAACGTTTCGCCCACACCGTAACGCATAACAACCCATGCGAAGAAGTTTTCAGTCGGTTCCAATGTGGATGCGAAGTTTGTAACGGCTACTTTCAACGTATCCTTGTTCTCGGCGCCTTTATTATCAGCACCGCAACCGGCAATGAAGGAACCCATCATCACAATGCTAAGGCCTGTTATGAGGGCCTTTTTCCAAGATTTTTTCATGTAAATCTCCTTGTACAATTACAACATATAAAATATCACCATACCACGCTATGGGTGGTAGTAATGGTAAAACCATGTTAGAGTCCGTCCGCCACAGGACGGTTCTTTCACAGAATATATTTCGGATTTTTCCTGAATATACCTTAAGCTAAAATTTATCCCTGATTCTTAGGATCCACTACGTCACGTAGCGAGTCGGACCAGAGATTGAAGATAGCTACGACGAGCAAAATGGACATCCCCGGAAACACCATAAGCCATGGGCTCGTCTGTAAATATTGACGCCCCTCATTGAGCATAAGGCCCCATTCCGGAGTCGGCGGCTGCGCACCGAAACCGAGGAAGGATAACCCCGCAACCTCAATCATGATAGCACCGATATCGAGAGCACCGGTCGTTACGACAAGTGGTAATATATTCGGAATGATATGACGTCTGAGAATGGTTCCCGTAGAGGCCCCCATCATAACCGCCGCCGTTACATATTCCTCACCGCGTACTTTCAGCGTAAGAGAACGCACGATACGCGCATATTTCGCCCAGCCTACGACGGACAAAGCGAGAATGGTGTTTACAATACTACCGCCCAAAATACCGGCGATAGCAATCGCCAATACAACACCAGGGAAGGATAACATGATATCCGCCATACGCATGAGGACGATTTCGATTTTTCCGCCGAAATAGCCTGCCACCGCTCCTATAACGGTACCGATTGTCACCATGATAACAACGATAGACACGCCCATGAAGAGAGACAACTGCGTACCGTAAATGATACGGGACAATACGTCACGGCCCAGCTTATCCGTGCCGAACCAGTACTGCGCACTCGGCGCCTGCAGGGCCTGACTCATATTCGATGTGAAAGCATCGCCCGGTGCAAGCCATGGTGCAAAGATAGCGATGAACACGACAATAAGCATCAGCATACTGTAGAAAGAGAACAATTTATGTTTTTGAATAAATTCTGTCATTATGCTCTCTCCCGTTTCAATCTAGGATCCAATAGGATATACGATGCATCTACTAAAGCGTTGATGCACATATAAGCTAATGCAACCCACAACACAAAGCCTTCAATCAGCGGATAATCGCGCATGGTGATGGCATAAATCGCCATATTCCCGAGGCCAGGCCAGGAAAATACCATTTCCACTACGGCTACACCGCCTAAAAGCCATCCGATAAGCACGCCTAAGATGGTAATCAACGGAAGCAATGCATTCGGCAAGATATGACCGAATAAAATTTTAACTTCGCTGACACCACGAGCACGAGCTCCGATGACGTAATCCTTCTGCATTTCCTCCAGGATGACAAGACGTACTTGCCTCATGTACTTGGAACCTACCACTACGGCCAATGTAATTGCCGGGAGAATGACCCCCGTTGCCGTTACACGGGACGATGCGATCGGAACCAGACCTAACTTAAGACCAAAAATGTAGATTAACACTAGGCCCAACCAGAATGTCGGCATAGAGATACCTACAAAGGAAGCAAATCTGAGCAGATAGTCTATCCATTTATTCCGATTAAGAGCACTCACAATCCCTGCCGGCAGTGCATACAGCAATGTAAATACTAAGGCTGTTCCCGCGAGGGCTACCGTCCCCGGCAAAGCCTCCAGCATGCGATCCACCACCGGTTTTTTAGAGGAATAACTCATCCCCAAATCGCCGTGCGCCGCATTGACAACCCAATTCGCATACTGCACCAGAAACGGCTTATCGAGCCCCAACTGTGCTCGCGTTTCATCAATCGTTTCCTGAGATACAATCGTATCCGCCGTTTCCAATAACATCGTTACCGGATCACCGGGGGCTAAATAGGTTAGACAAAATGTCAAGAATGTAATGCCAAACAAGGTCACAATAAACTGACCGAGCTGTTTGGCAATGCGTTTGCCCATAGGCACCTCCTAAACTCTCCAAAACCCGAAATACCATCGATACATGAATAACTCTATAAGTGCTCCTCCAAGCTACTGCATTCTAATATCTCCTATCTCCATAATTTTATTGTTTTGCAATATGGAGGCCTCCACACACGTTGAGGTCTACAGGGAACTATGCACAAAAAAAGGCTAGCCAGCCTGACTAACCTCAACAGGAAATACCATATACAATATACCATTCCTTTAGAGCAGGCTTTCTGACTTATGATTCATCGCAACATCTCGGCCTTCCCAGTTCCCCAGTGACCCTATAATGAAACCTTGCTCCTCATTACAGCTATTTGCATAGTATGGGATTCACACCCATTTTCCTCTTTTACGCTCGGTATACACCGACACTCATTAGTTTATTCATTTTTATCGATTATAAATATACTATATTTATACTTAGTTTACAATACACATACCCCCTATGGGTACAAAGCATGCATCAAGGCACAAAAAAGAGGCCGTTACAGTAGTAACAGCCTCCAAAAGACGAGAGTTTAATCAATACTTTGTTGTAAACCGACCTGGCGGCGATGTAGCCATGCTTTGCGAACCATATAGGTTACAAAGCCGATGCCGATAGCAATAGCGCTGCTCATCATAGCATCCACGCCACATGCGTAAATTGCATACAAGCAGTATGCCACGCCAAACATCGCAACCGGTGCGAATCTTTTAACTTTCACCTCTGCAGCGCCCTCCTGTCGCATCATAGTCGTTACCGCTAAGATACACAACACATAAGGGAACACATTAGTTACAACGGCCAAGTTTACAAGATTTTCAAATTGCTGACGAAGGGAATCATCTGCCGTAAATAATGTAATCGCCGTTTCAATAGCTAACAAGATAAAGACGCCACGCACGGGAGCATCCTTGCTGTTCACACGAGCGAACACCTTAGGGAAATAACCGTGCTCCGCGCAGCTTTTAAAAACACGAGACAAAGTGAACTGCCAGCACAACAATGCGCCGAAGCAGGAAATCACCATAGCCGCCATTACGATATCAGCCACCGTATCATTGAACATGTATACGAAGGTCAAACCGAATGGTGCGTTAGAGTTCAAGAGATCAACGTTAGGCACGATACCGGCCATCACGTTAGTGGACAAGATGTAAATCACCGCCACTGCTAATGTGCCCGCTACAGTCGCAATAGGCACGTTTTTCTTTGGATTCTCTACAGCATCAGCATTCGCTGCAGCAGATTCAAATCCTAGGAAGCCCCACAATGTCAATGCAATAGATTGTTTGATTGCATCAAAGAACGGCAAGTCGTTTGGATTCCATGCCGCCATATAAGTGTCAGGGTTGAACCAGAACCAACCGAGGGTTCCGATTACAAGGACCGGGACGATAGCGCCCCAAATAGTAAGGTTGCTTAATTGGCCGGTGAAGCGATTACCGCGGAAATTCAAAATCGCCGCGAACCATAGCAATACGATTGCCGCTTCACTCATTTGAATGGCATTAAGATCAACCCCAAAGAAAACTGCGCCATAACCGACTGCAGATACTGCAATGGCTATATTAGCAATGATAAGCGATATGCTGTAAGCATAATTCGCCATAAAATGTCCAGTTTTACCGAAGCGGTATTCTGCATAGCCGCCCACGCCGCCACGTTTTGTGGAGAACATACCCGCTTGAGCAAAAATATACGCCAATACCAGCGCACCCACAGCTGTCACGAGCCAAGATAAAACTGAAATAGTACCAACTTGAGCCAAATTAGTCGGTAACATAATGATCCCAGCTCCTAGCATATTGGCTGCTACCATTGTGGTTAGCTGGAATACAGACATTTTTTTAGCGGTGGTTTTCATGTATCAATCCCCTTTCGTAAGGTGAATTTTTTCTCGTCCATAATTCACTTGTACTATATATACCGCTAAGTAAATCCAGTTCGTGCTGTGATGGGCTTGAATGTGGATTTACCGTTTTTATTCTTAATACGACTCCAATAATATCACCTATGAGTTCAAAATGAAAGTACTTTATTGACGGACATGTCATATTACACGAATTGAATAAATCATATATAATTTAACATGTAAAATGAACTGAATTTATTTTAATGATGACAATATATATTTTTACCCTATTTTATCCTGTGTCTATATGTAATTTTTCCTATCTATGACGGTTATGGTATCGTGGTACAAGACTATCACTTTATACAGTCCACTACACGCGAACACAAAATCACACCATTTTTATAGTACATTCTCACTTACAATACATAACAGTTTCAGCAAACAAAAAGCCAATATATACATAGGTCCATAATGATTCCCTTAACGGCAAATCAACGCTTATGTATATATCGGCTTTATAAATTTTTCAGCTATACTGATGAATCATATTATTCCTGTACGGATTCAACAATGGCCTTCCAGTCCGCAATTTGTTTTTCTTCTGCGGCGATAACGGCTTTCCCGTTATTCCGTTGCCGCTCCACACAGTCCGGTGCGGTACCGGAGTAGTTGTTACGTCCCGCTATGCAGGCTTCAATAGAGATGGCATCTAAAATATCCGCATCAAAGTGATGAGAGATGGCTTTGAAATCCTCTACGGATAAATCGAGGAGAACACAGCCTTTTTCGATACAATGATGTACGGCCTTGCCCACGATTTCGTGAGCTTCACGGAACGGAACACCTTTTTTCGCAAGGTAATCCGCCATATCCGTCGCATTGGAGAAATCGTCATCAAGGACGGCTTTCATATGAGCACCGTTTACCTTCATCCCCCGAATCATAGCCGCATTGATGGATAATGCAAAGTGAACCGTATCAATGACATCAAAGATACCCTCTTTATCCTCCTGCATATCCTTGTTGTACGTCAACGGCAAACCTTTGAGGGTCGTTAGCAACCCTAACAGATGTCCATAGGTACGACCTGTTTTGCCGCGCACCAGTTCACATACGTCTGGATTTTTCTTTTGCGGCATGATACTGGAGCCCGTGCAGTGCGCATCGTCCAATTCAATAAAATTGAACTCATTGGTGGACCATAAAATCAGCTCCTCGCTGAGACGGCTCAAGTGCATCATCACGAGAGACGCGAAGGACAAAAATTCCACTACGTAATCACGGTCGGATACGGCATCCATACTGTTCTCATAAATACGGGAAAACCCCAATAGCTCCTGTGTATACGTCTGATCAATACCGTACGTAGAACCCGCTAATGCACCCGCCCCGAGAGGCATGATATCGGCATGCTTAAAGACCGTCAGCAAACGGTCAAAATCGCGTTCCAACATGGAAAAATACGCCATCATGTGATGTCCGAACAGCACCGGTTGCGCCCGTTGCAAATGAGTATACCCCGGCATGATTACGTCGCTGTATTTCTCCGCCGTTTCGATGAGCGCCTTTTGCATATCCACGATGAGTTCGCCCATTTCCACAACGGCCTTGCGCACGTACATATGCAAATCCACCGCACATTGATCATTACGACTACGACCCGTATGCAAACGACCGCCCGCTTCACCGATATCGTCGGTGAGGCGCTTTTCAATATTCATATGAATATCTTCAAGGGCTACGGAAAACGGAAACTCACCCTTATCGATTTGCCCCTTTATCTTCGTTAAGCCCGCCACAATTGCATCCCGATCCGCGTCGGAGATAATATGTTGTTTAGCCAGCATTTTCGCATGTGCCTTACTGCCGGCAATATCTTCGGCGTACATCCGAGCGTCAAAAGCGATAGAGGATGTAAAATCCTCTACCGCTTTATCCGTGCCCTTTGTGAAACGCCCGCCCCACAATTTAGCCATTATAAACCTGCCTTTTCTTTCATCAACGCATTAATTTTAAGAGGTAAACCGAACAGGTTGATAAATCCGGCCGCATCAGCCTGATCATATACATCATCCTCTTCGAATGTTACGAAATCTTCGCTGTACAAGGAATATGGAGAGGTGCTGCCTGCAGAAATGATATTGCCTTTGTACAATTTGAGTTTCACATCGCCTGTCACCGTCTTCTGCGTTTCATCCACAAATGCCTGCAACGCGTTCATCAACGGCGCAAACCACATGCCGTCATACACGAGTTCCGCATACTTGTTCGCAATGAGTTCTTTATAGTGATACGTCGCTCTGTCGAGGCAAAGGTATTCCAATTCTCTATGCGCATACATGATGATAGATCCGCCCGGATTTTCATAAACGCCACGGGATTTCATACCTACCAATCTGTTTTCCACGATATCTACGACGCCGACGCCATAATGAGCGCCGATTTCATTGAGTTTTTCCAACAATTGTAACGGTGTGCCTTTTTCACCGTCTACGGCTACCGGTACGCCTTCTTTGAAAGTAACCGTCACAAAACCGGCTTCATCAGGGGCCTGTTCCGGAGTATGCGTCACCAAATACACATCATCTTTAGGCGCATTTGCTGGATTTTCAAGATCGCCGCCTTCGTGAGATAAATGCCATACGTTTTGGTCCATCGAATACGGATGCGTTTTAGTCGCCACTACAGGGATATTATGCTTTGCCGCATATTCCATGCAGTCCGTACGGGATTTCAAATCCCATTCCCGCCATGGCGCGATAATTTTCAAGTTCGGTGCAAGGGCTTTGATAGCCAATTCAAACCGCACCTGATCGTTACCTTTGCCGGTCGCACCATGAGCAACCGCATCGGCGCCTTCTTTAGTGGCGATATTAACCAGAATTTTACCGATTAAAGGTCTCGCAAAGGATGTTCCGAGCAAATATTTACCTTCGTACACGGCACCGGCTTTCACAGTAGGCCATACATATTCTTTAACAAATTCCTCCTTCGCATCGACGATATACGCCTTGGACGCGCCGGACGCGATGGCCTTTTTCTCAACAGCATCGAAATCCTCAGGCTGCCCCAAATCAACGCACACAGCGATAACTTCGCAACCGTAATTTTCCTTAAGCCAAGGAATGATAACAGATGTGTCCAACCCACCAGAATACGCGAGTACTACTTTGTTTGCTTTGCCCATGATAACACCTCATAAACCCATTATATATTTCTATAATATACGTGATACACTATCAGACAATTGTGAAAGCCCTGTGGCTTTACGGCCCGTGAAAGAATTTCACCAGTCTGACAAAACTTAGTATACACCCGTATATTTATAAATGCAAGTATTGTTTTTATGCAACTATGTAATATAATTCGGTTTGTAAGTATTTTAGAATTTTTTTCTGTACAGACAAGCTATTATTCATTTAAATAGTCAACAATAGGAACATTATTTAATTTCCCTATATCAAGAGCTTTCCGTTCTCGAACCATTTTATCTATCAATGTACTGAATACCGATTGATCCGTACCATTGAATTCAGAAAAATTATTCACAAGCAGAATACTCAAAGTATGGTTATCTAATAATTCTTTATCTTTTAATCGTTCTTTTTCCAATATTTCTAATAAGTAATTCTTAAATCCATCACTTCCGGGTTCTTTAGAAAACTTAGATATTAATAATTTAGAGGTATAGAATTTATATACCTGATTTGTATCTAAATCAATTTTACCTATAGTTCCAAAATCAACAAAATAAAACGCATTATTTTGAATACTAAACTCACTATAACGACCTATTGATTTTCCTGTATTCAACTCAATAATTTTATGTTGTAACCCGGAAAGATAAAATGGATACTTAACAACATAACAATCCGGAAAATTATGCTGTGATTTAATTTCATTGTTTAGAATTTTAGACCATGTATCCTGTTCACTGACATCAAGCTGCTTAATAGATAGATAACCTCTATTAAAATTTAACTTCACATCAGCCGGTATTGTACTTTCATTAGTATATTTAACAATACTATTTTCTCCAGTGTGTTCATCATATATACCGTAGCCATACGAAGTGATGTAATAAATTTTATTTTCAATTTCATACATCCCATATACATCTCTGGCAATAACACCATCTGATTTGGAGTTACTCAACACTTTTTCTTCAGTATCATAATAAATCTCTGAGGTATTGAACCGGTTATCCGAAAAAAGGTAATTAAATATCAAAATAAAAGATACTGTACAAAGGCTGATTATGATAAGTAATATTTTTATGTATTTCATTATCCATTTTTTACCCATACAATATAATTTACATTTTTTCCTTTTTTAGCATCATATATAGTTATTAATCTGCCGCCTGAATTTAGTTGCTCCTTAATAAAATCAACCAAACTAGTCTTACTTGGAATTTTAGGCCCATTTTTATCTACAAATCTCTTAATAACAGCAATACTAGGAGCCTGTTTGACTATACGATCACCAATAATTCGTATTTCATTTCGTTTTTCCATTTCTTCTAATCTAAGCATATCCACCGGTACAGCCTCAAGCCTAAATTTAATCATCCATTCATAAGCTTGTAAATGCCCTAGTTCCATTCCCCTAGCACCTATATTATTTAATACATCTGTAGGAGATGTACCTTTATGATACTCATAATTTGAGTTATCAACTAATAATGAATTTGTGTAAATTTTATTTTTTGAATCTTTTCGAGCCTCCGAATTAAACTCATGTCTTCCTGCACTTACAAAAGCAAAAAAATCTAATATTTTATCACTTGTAGGGTTTCCATTATATGAAATGTTAGTTTTTATGTTAATAGTTTTTCCAACCGTACCATTATTAACTGCGAATTCAATAGTATCCTTGATAGCTTTCTGCATTTCAATACCCTCCATTATTACACTACCTAATTGAGAGTTTGCAATAAATTCATATTTACGATGTGATAATAAAATCAATCCCTTATCTCCATAATTTAATTGATTATTATAATCTGAATCTATATTCATCATTAAAAATGCACCATTTTCTTTAAAAGGATTGGTATTATTTGCCGCATTTGCCAACGATCTAAAAAAACCTTGTGGTACATTACGAAAATCAATACCAACATCCACTGGACCAAGTTCCTTTACCAAATTTAAACTATTAGAAATTTCCTCAAAACTCACATCGGAATTTACATTATAAGCCTTTGCTTCAGCATCCTTTTCATACAAAAACATCTCATTAGATCGATTTACTTCACTAACAGACACCTCATTCCATTTTGTTCCATAACTTGCTATAGCTGCACCTAAATTAGGATCAGAATCTGTAGAGAAATTTACTAAAGCTCCCAATCCAGCACTTAACCACTGTGCTAAATCAGAATTACTTTTAGCTAATTTTCTTATTTCACCTATTAACATTTCATTAGTCATAGTGGCCTTAAATCCACTACCAGGTGCATTACCGGCTATACGAGCTGCCCATTCACCAATAATACCGTGAGCAATAGACTTAGCCAATTTACCATCCTTAGTTGTTGGTTGCCAATTATGTAATTGTTCATAAGCATTTTGTGAGAATAGACGAGCCAACTCCTGACGTTCTTCAATTTTCTTTTTATCAAAAATCTTATCTAGTTGATGTAATGTATTTTCGGTATTCGTATTAATGGTTTTAGTATCAATCTCTTTACCATCTACTGTAAGTATACCATCAGAAATAGCAGATTGAGTAGTGGAGCTTGCTTTACCTTTAGAGCCTACGCCTAAATTCGGAACTAGACCGATATTGTTATAAATTTTATCGTAACCTTTTTTATCGTTAGTCTTCATCTCTTCGAGTTTCTTTTTACTACCATAGTAGTTATAGCCAATACCATTATTGCTATAAGTATACTCAGCTTCATTATGGATATCTTTCATCTCTAGAGATTTTGTAGCCAATTTATTCTTAGCTTTCGGAGCATCACTTTTAATCAAAGCCCCTTCTAAGGTTGTCACATTGCCTGTATGAATATCGTATCCTTCATCACCGGCATAGATCCCCGCCTGTTTCGTCACGCTCTTCCACTTACTATCAATGCGACCGACGCTAGCACTGATACTGCCGGTAGGATCCTTGAAATTAGGTTTAGAGGAAATGGAGAATCCACCGGATTTACTATGTTCTTTAAAGTTATCTACATCTTGTAAGCTCCGAATCGTCAAATCACGTCCGGTATCTACCTGCACCTTCTTACCGAACACAGTAGACCCTATGATATTTGTATCTCGATGCGCCTTAAGTTGCGCAAGCTCTGTAGCCTTTATGGTTGCCGGTACATAGCTTTCCTGATGCGTATCCCCCTGTTGACGTGCCATATGCCCACTGGCATTGACATCTAATAGACTACCGGTCATTAAGCTAAGATTAGCACCCACACTCCAACCGGAGCTTTTGTAGTTATTCTTCACATCTACTATATTCTTACCGGCTTCAAGATTAATATCGCCGGCACTAGCTAGACTGAGAGATTGAGCAGATACGCTTTCACCGGTAAGAGTAATGCCTTTGTTTTTAGCATCACGAGCCGTCATGCGAACATCACCATCACTAATAACGGTACCACCCTTATAAGTTGCCGTATCTACAGTTTGCCCTTGTTTCTGTGAGGTGCTACCAATTGACACGGACAAATTGACAGCATCATCAATATTCTTTTGCCCACGCTGAGAATGACCTTTTGTATCTTTTAACACATTGCCATTCGCATCACGAAGTTTGACCCCCTTAACCGCTTTATCTACCGCTGCATACCCATCTTGCAACTGCTTACGAGCTTCATTGAGTTCAAGGACTGCTAACCGTTTATCATCACGTCCCCCTGCTTGTTTAATGGTTCGTGTTGCATTCGTTACACTATCAGCTAAAGCACCCCCTAACGACACGGTTAAACCGGACTTTTTATAGCGGTCATCATGTGTCATATGTTGCGTATCCGTATTACCGTCAAGGGTCACTGCAGTCCCTTCAATCGTTGTACCGGTTTTACTCAATATGTCAGCACTAGTAAGATGTACCGTATCATTAGCCGTAATAGTTACCTTACCCTTTGTACTGGCAATGGTATTACGTGCCGTTTCTTCTTCACGATTAGTATCGTCTACATTTCGTTTTTCCGTACCGATAGTAAATCCGATACCACTTCCTATTAACCCTGACGTTTTATGACGATATGTACTCGTTTCTTCCGCTATATTCTTATCCGCACCGAGTTCAACCTTGCCAGCTGCTGTCACTTGAACGCCTTTTTCACCCATTAGTTTAGCAGATTGCCCCGTCACATCATGACCAGATCTGATTGCAACATCTTTACCGCTTACAACAGACCCTGTTACAGCAGTCACTTGTGCCACGCCGGTCGCATCCGTACGTTCCCGTTTAACTAAACTTTTCTTCTTGTCCTTATACACATGATTGGCGGAGCTTGTAGCTGATGCAGTATCCAGTTTTACATTCTGTCCTTCCACCTGTGCCTTATCAGCGGCCAGAATTTCACTACCACTAAGTACTACATCAGCATTCGCAGCCACAGTTACATTATTACCTTCCACGCTGCTGCCTACAGAGGTCGCTTCATTCACTAAATCATGTGTTTCTGTAGTCTGAGAATGACCGCCACCGGATTTACCTTTGTCATAGCGATGTTCCTCTAATTCATGACTTGCTGTCATAGACTGCATGTTTACCTGGCGTCCGGCTACCACGGTAGCATCCTTACCCGACGTCACCGTACCGGCCTGCATCGCAACATCACGGCCTGCCGTCACCACAGCATCGCCTTTCGCCGTAATTTGACCTTGATCTACAGCGGTTACCGTTTCACGGCGGCTATTGGCACTGTTCCATACAATCTTACTATTGCCGGCTTCGTACTTAACACCGTTATTGATAACATCACGATCCGCCGCCACGACAAGCTTTCCTGTTTCATCGGTTTGCTTAATCGTGCCGCCTTCATTTATCATATTATTCTTAGCATATACAGTTGTACGATCACGGCCTTCTATCGTACCTTGTGTATTACGAACATCGGTATCCGCCGCCACTGTCGTTGTACGCCCTTTAATCAGTCCGTTATCATTGTGAATCGTATGACCATGTACAGTTATCGCATCATCCGCCACTATACTGCCGCTGTTATGCATCGTACCCACTTGCAAATTAATCGATTGAGCCTGCATATTCGCTGCCCCCTCGACACGTTGTGTGGTCGGCGCCAAATATAACGTCGGCACGAGTAAGGTTTCAGTCTTACCATTCGGCAATACCACCGGTTGACTGACAAGCATTACCACATCTTCCGTCAATTGCTGTTGCTCCGCCTCAGTTAATCCTTGTCCGAGCATCATGGATTTAGACTTCATCACGGTAAGACCTGCATCCATTAATTTACGGTACTGCTCTTCTTCTGTAAGCCCCGCCTGCAATCTACTTTTACCCGTTTGACGTAAAATAGACTGCATCACCAACTGTTGTTCGTAGTACCCATCCCCCAATCGTTTCTGTACACGCATGGGATTCAATTGTAAACGGGTTAACACATAATCAGAAGATAAGAAGGTTCTTCGATTGGTAAAATTCGGATCCGTTTCCATCGCATACGTTGTATTCGGATTGGTAGATAACTGACTCATAGTCGCCAATACCGACGTATCCACCGTAGCCCCGGTTGTACTATTAGCTACATGACTGCCATAGACAGTTAACGGTATATCTATCGGCTGCACTACATCATTATGATACTCCGCCTCACGAACATTTGTGGAATCCCATCCATGATGTTTATGGCGACTATACCCTGTAGCCGTACCATTTTCACTAATATATTCATGTCCCTTCGGATTGTTGGCTTCATAGTGACCGATATTACCGGTCAGAATGCCCGCTGCACTGATTTGACTGGCATCATTAGTCACAACATCCGCTTCAATCTGTAAATTACCGCCGGAAATAATACGTCCCGGTTTAGAGGTATCTACTACTTCTTTTACCCGCGTGCGGTCATATTCATATTTAGTCCAGCTATCATGATGCTGTCCATTAATAGACAGTTGTAAATTCTCAGAAGAATGAACTACGACCTTATCTTGTGGAATCGGATCATCATGACCATAAATGCGTTCCTCAGATAGCTGATATCGTTTGATACTGCCTTCCGGTGCCACTTCATTTTTAACGTGCTCCGTAGTTCCCGTGGTAGCCCGTTTCAACGTAACGCCACCATTTGTATTAGCAATGGATTTGGCGAGAATCATACCTTGCTGACCGGCCTCAATAGTGGCCGCCACATTAGTCAACGTATCCATCTTACCGGCTACAGCGCCGTTATAATCCATCGTCTTTCCAAGTTGTAACACGCCTTCTGACTTCAGCACACTACCATTCGTATTCTGTATGGCCTTTGTCGCCACCGCTAAATTCTTACGCGCAATGAGTACCGGTGCATCTTTTGTAACGGCATTACCGGTTTGTGTGAAAGCCTCCGCCGAAATGCGTGCCGAGTCAGCATACAATTTAGCTTGACCGACTTGCGTAAAGCCTTTTGCGCTAATGCTCATATCCGGCGCCACCACAGTACCACTATTTTGCACCTTGCCGGTACTGTCTACAGAAATATGATTCTGTGCGGAAAGAATCCCTTTGTTGTTCACACCGAAACCATCATTGGTTCCCACTAAATACATGCTGTTTGCATACATACCGCCAATGCGAGATACATCAAGGCCTACCTTCTCTGAGTTGCCCGTCTTGGTAACATTAGTTACCTTACCGCTACCGTCGACAGATACTGTATTGTTACCGGTTACCACATGGCCTTCATTCGCCCATACCTTGCCGTTGAGCTGTACCGCTTCCGCCAAAATATCCGTGCGAGATGTACGCGATGCATCGAGACCTTGTCCGGATACCGTCACCGCACCTTGCTTCACATCATATCCGGCAATAGTTCCATCGGTAATAATAGGGTTTCCTGTTGTCAACGTAGCGGCACTGGCATTAATGAACGTCCCATTATTAATGGCAATCCCATTAGGATTAGCAATGATAACATGTGCCTTACGCCCTGCTACCTCCAACGCACCATTCATAGCCGTCGCGCCCGTTCCGGTTACTTCATTTAGAATCGTCTTAGCTGCGGCGCCTCTCAACTTCGGATTCCCCATCACATAGCCGGCCAGTTCCGTAGATACAGGACGCTTCGAGTTATTTAAAATAACCCCTTTCTCATCTACATTAAACATATCATATTGATTGTGAGATAACCCCTTAGCATTCGGTTTATTAATATTGACAATGGGGGTCCCATTAGGAGCTTCATCCATAGCAGGACCCATTGTACCTTGATTCGGTACGACAGACTGTGCCACAGCCAGCGGAATCCAAGGCCCGGAATTTGTCACTAACAGGGCTGCACATACAGCGGTCGCAGTATACTGTTTGATTTTCATGGTTCTCTCCTTATACACACTCATCTGATAACACACATATTAATTAAAATTGGTAACTGCCTCTAAACGCCCATACTTTTGTATCAGTCGTAAAGCCGTCCGGCTTCTTGAGCGGTGTCCCTAATGACACATCATAGCGAAACGCATCGCCGACAGTCCCACGAACACCGATAACACCGCCCGCTAATGTATGACCGATTTGTGTCGCTGTTGACGGTCCCCATACATGACCTATATCTACACCGATATACGGAGTGATCCGTTGTCGTCTGAACGGTAAGGCCCATTCATTTTGAATATAGTAACCGGAGTCACCACGAAGCGTTTCCTCCCCACTGAAACCGCGTACGGAATACCGTCCCCCGATACTGAACTGATCGGTCCCGAACAGACGTTGATTGGTAAATTGGCTTCTGAAACGCATCGTATACACGCCCTGTTTATGACCGATGCGTACACCGCTTTGTATTTCGCCTTCCAGTCCCGCCATTTTATATAATGTAGTCGGATTATCTGCCAAACCTTCCCAGCCGCGCACCGTAGCGCCTAACCCACGTATCCCCTGCCGATAGAAGAGGTATACGTCGGACACGGTGTTCCCGCTGTACTGACGATGGGACAGTCCCAGTTCCAATGCCGTCGTATGTTGTTCCTGCACACCGATTTCCATATCATCAATATAACTATGTCGTGTCTTATGAATCACCTTAGCGACAGCGGCTGTCTTGGAGCGACTCGTCCGGTTCAGCACCTGCTCCACGGAAACCTCGACACCGCGGGTCTTCCCCGAAGAGCGGAACGCTTCCGGCATGAATATCAATTGATGGTAACTATATTGATACGTCGACAGTCGATACGTCCGGTTCCCGTCGGGCACCGCATAATTTACGGCATACTGTTTCGAGCCATGTCCGTCACCATGGTGACCGATATCCTTCGTATAACCGGCTGATAAGGTATCGTTAAGGCCTGCCAATTGACTGAATGACAGATACACGGTCCCCTGGTATTTTCCTGTCGATTCATAACCGGCATTATCCGCTATCAGTGCGCCATGCACAAATCCTTTTTGCTCTACCGTTACTTTCACAATAGAATGAAGGGGCTTTGTTCCGGGCTCAATACTGAGCTTCACATCCTGTCCCGGCACACTGCGCATCTGATCTATACCCTGTTCTAACGCCTGTCTCCGCAATACATGCCCGGGCCGTACGGGAAAGGCGCTTCGCCAATTAGTGCGAGCTTTCGGGTTCGTAAGAACAATATCTTCCACATATCCCGGTACAATCTCAAACGTAAGTGTGCCCGATTGTAAATCCTGATTCGGCACCACCACTTGACTCGTCATATATCCATCGGCAAGAATCTGTTCTTGTAACTGCTTTTGCAGTACAGCAATCCCCTCCGCACCGATATTGTTATGAGTATAGGCCTTCAACCGATGCGTATACTTCTTAAAAACCGGTTCCGATGAAATAACCGTAATATGCTCTATCGGGAATGATACCGCTTCCTGCGGCAAAGCCTGTATAGAGGTGCCATTTAATGTTTCATCAGGTGATTCCGAACGCAACAAAGCGGCCCTCGCCATCGGTGCCTCCGCGCGTTGCCGCAGGGAAGCATCGGCTCGAGCCGCTTCCTGTTGTATAAATAAGTCCGGTACATCCGCCGCCACAATTGGCGTTGCACACATAACGCCGGCCAGGCCCACACAGCCTGCGGCAACAGATACTGCTTTCATAGTCCTCTCCCCTTTCTATAGGTAACGTATTAAATTATATCTTAGCCTCCCCCTATGATGTCAATCTCTATTTATAAATTTCATGAAATTTTTATTTTCACTAAAATATCTCTCAGTCAATTTTGCAATCAACCAAGAGATATTCATGAGATAACCTATTCAATTATATGGCAGCTAACAGTTCATAAATCCAATTTTTGAATCCTCCAGTCAATAAAATAACTATTCTTCCTCAATGAGTCCCAAATCCTGTTCATAGGCATAGTCCGCTTCGGCACGCGTAATCATGCCCTGATCGACCATCTGTTCCAGCACGAGTTTTTGTCGAGCCTTGGCGCCTTCATAGTTCTCGTACGGATCTAGATAGTTCGGCGCATTCGGCAACGCCGCCAGCAGGGCGCACTGCCCCAGCGTAAGTCGACTCGGGCTGACTCCGAAATAGCCGTGCGAAGCTTCATAAATACCGTAATAGTTATGTCCATAGTATACGGTATTCAGATACATGGTAAGAATTTCTTCCTTTGAATAATAATGTTCCATTTCACCGGCGAGGATGGCTTCCTCCACCTTGCGTGTCACGATACGCTTTGACGACAGGAACAGATTTTTTACCAATTGTTGCGTAATGGTGCTGCCCCCTTCGACAGTTTCACCGGACACCGTATTGGTATAAAACGCGCGAATGATGCCGAAGATATCGATAGCGCCGTGATTATAATAGCGCTTGTCTTCAATGGCGATGAGCGCGTTTTTCGCATTTTCCGGAATGGTATCCGCTTTCACCCAGTGTTCCCGCGGCACACGCTGTGCAAGAGCCGTTTCCACCTTATCCTTAAACGTAAACAGCCGCACAATGCGATCCAACCTGCTCAGTGTATCTTCATTTTGTTCTATCCGTTGCTCAACGGTGCTCTTTGCCTTGCTTTCACGATTGGTCCCCTGAAAGCTATGGTAC
This sequence comes from Veillonella rodentium, assembly GCF_900187285.1. Lineage (NCBI taxonomy): Bacteria > Bacillati > Bacillota > Negativicutes > Veillonellales > Veillonellaceae > Veillonella > Veillonella rodentium. Next base: position 1,767,244 of record NZ_LT906470.1, read on the forward strand.
GCATCATAGATATACATGGCCAATAGTATGACCACGACGACCGTCAACGCACGGCGAATAAAGCGAAATATTGTCATTGTAACCTCATGCAGATATATCGATGTACAAATATACAAAAATAAGTTATATTGATTGTATTGTATCACATCTATGTGATTGTGTTGTATTTACGCGTTTATTTAGAGTATAATTAATAGGATGATAAAGCATGCCTATTGGAGGAGTATTATGAAACAGTGTATGGATTCAGATAATCTACATCGTCGATTACGAAAAATTTTAGGTCAAGTGCAGGCTATCGACCGTATGATAGAAGAAGACATTCCCTGCGAAGATGTGCTGAGCCAGATTAATGCGGCCAAATCCGCACTGCACAAGGTAGGTCAGGTCGTGCTTGAGGGCCATATCAACCATTGCGTGCGTGACGGTATCGAACACGGGGACGTGGAAAAAACGATCAGAGACTTCACAAAAGCTGTAGAACGCTTTGCGAATATGGGAAAATAGTCCTGCGAGGCGTCTATGAAAAACGAACAATAAAGACCGGCTATTTCATATAGTCGGTCTTTTGCATGTCCGTTGACCGATCTGTTGTATATCTGTTAATCTGGCTTATGGGACGGAACCTGTTGATTTAATACCGATTTTTCATACATCTAATCAAGCCATTACCTGCCTGCTAATCAATTTCCTTTTACGTGCCGAATTTCGGGCAACAAAAAAGTCCTCTGACCGTAGTGAACCGCAGATCCAGAAATTATGTCCAAATTTCTGGCTGCCGTTCATAGTCGGAGGACTTTTCCAATTTTAAGATTAGTCGTGATTTGTAGTTAAGAATTCGCTCAATGCAACGAGTGCATCGTCTTCATCGGCGCCGTCAGCCGTCAATGTAACGGACGTACCCTTCGTAGCGCCCAATGTCAACACGGTCAAAATAGATTTGGCATCCGCTGTTTTACCATTTGCCGCAATGGTAACTTTAGATGCGAATTTTGCCGCCAATTGTGTGAAAGCCGTCGCAGGACGCGCATGTAAACCGGATTCATTTGTAATTTCTACTGTCAATTCTTTCATGATAACCTCTTTCTATCTCGATAGGTCTGACCCATCTCATACGTCTTGTAATAGATTTATTGTATCAATTCGATATTTCGAATTCAAGTACCCGCACTATCTACAACAAACCTTTTTCTTCAAGAACGGCTTTAGCGTAGTTGGTAATCTCTTCCGCCGTATCCATGGTGAGGGCCTTGTCAGCCACCGCTTTACAATCATCTTTCGATACGGAACGCAGAATTTTTTTGATGAGCGGAATGGAGGATGCGGTCATCGAGAATTCGTCGAGACCAAGGCCTAACAGAATCATCGTCGCCACAGGATCACCTGCAAGTTCACCGCACATACCCGTGAATTTTCCCTGTTCATGGCTTGCATCGATGACGTGTTTGATGAGCCGCAACACGCCCGGATGCAACGGTTGATATAGACCGCCGATGGCTTCGTTCATCCGGTCTACCGCCAATGTATATTGACAAAGGTCGTTCGTGCCGATGCTGAAGAAGTCTACATATTTTGCCAAAATCGGAGAAATAACGGCCGCTGCCGGCACTTCAATCATAATGCCCACCTTGATAGCATCATTAAAATCGATGCCCTCAGCAGTAAGCTCGGCTTTGCATTCGGCGAGCATCGCATTCGCCTGTTTAACCTCTTCCACGGAAGCGATCATAGGATACATAATGTGAATATCTCCGAAGGCACTAGCACGCAACAGCGCACGCAACTGCACTTTAAAAATGTCCGGACGGTTTAATGAAATGCGAATCGCCCGATATCCAAGGAACGGATTCATTTCACTCGACAAGTCCAGACATTTCAATTCCTTGTCGCCGCCGATATCCATGGTGCGAATGATAACAGGCTGTCCCTTCATATCCTGAGCTACTTTTTTATATTCTTCAAATTGCGCGTCTTCTGTCGGCAATTCATCGTTTTCCATGTACAGGAATTCCGTTCTATATAGGCCGATACCCTGTGCGCCCATCGTAAGGGCGTGCTTTGCATCCTTCGCCTTACCGATATTGCCGAACAGTTCCACATGATGACCGTCTGTGGTCATCGCTTCAAGATTGGCGGACTCGCGCAATCGTTTGAGTTCCTCCTGAAATGCCTCGGCTTGGTTTGTATATTCGATCCAGTCCGCATCGGAAGGATTGATTTCCACGACGCCGTCCGTACCGAGCACGACAGCCTTATCGCCGTCAGTGAAGCTTTCAATATCACCGACCCCCATAACAGCGGGAATTTCAAGAGTCCGCGCCATGATAGCCGCATGGGACGTAGGACCGCCGGCCGCCGTCACGATGCCTTTTACCACATTTTTATCAAGAGACGCCGTATCGGATGGCGCCAGATCGTGAGCCACCAAAATGACTTCGCCGGAAATATGGGACAAGCCGCGCGGATTCATGCCTAAAATGTTACGCATCAAACGGTCTCCGATATCCTTGATATCGGCGCCGCGCTCGCGCATGTACGGATCATCCATACCGAGAAAGATATTCGCAAAGGTTTCAATAGTCTGCGACGTAGCCGCCACCACATTCACATGACCGGATTCAACGAGGGACTTGATGCCGTCGGACAATGACGGATCCTGAGCGATTTGCATATGCGCCTCAAATATGGCCGCCTCGTCGGGGCCCATATCCTCCAACGCTTTTTGGCGAATCGTATCCAGTTGTTTCAAGGTCGCCGCCATAGCGGTGGCAAATTTACCGATTTCCTCATCCACCTTATCGTCCGTTACGGTGTAATCGGGGATGACGATTTCCTCCTGCACATATCTATATACATTGCCTACTGCAACGCCACGAGATCCAGAAATCCCTTGAATTCGCATGTGTATTCCTCTTTCTATACTGATAAACTACATTACATATTATTGTAACATTTCTATAGTAAACAATAAAGTACGGCCCCCTTATATGTGATATAATAATATAATGTAAATCAGAGACTTTCACGGGCTTCATGGTGAAAGTCTTATCTATTGATAGGAGCGCTTATGAGATTAACGAAAATGCACGGCCTCGGCAATGATTTCATTCTATTTGCCGATTCAAAAGGGGCCTCAAAAGATTATACGGACCTCGCCATTCGCCTCTGCGATCGTCGCACCGGCATCGGCGCTGACGGTCTTACCATCCTCGTACCATCCGACACATGCGATATACGTATGCGCATCATCAACTCGGACGGCAGCGAAGCGGAAATGTGCGGCAATGCGATCCGTTGCTTCGCTAAATACGCCTATGAGCACGGAGAAATCACAAAGGATACTTTCACCATCGAAACATTGGCGGGTGTCATGAAACCATCCCTGACGATTGAAAACAGCGTGGTAACACAAGTCACCGTCGATATGGGCAAACCGTTTTTTAAGGCCCGGGAGATTCCGATGAATGTGGATATGGACAAGGTGATCGACGTAGACCTCGACGTAAACGGAGAAGCCGTAACGGTCAGCTCCGTGTTGCTCGGCGTGCCTCACACGGAGGTATTCATTGACGACATCACAAAGGCACCTGTTAAAACGCAAGGCCCTATCCTTGAAAAGCATGACGCCTTTCCGGCAAATACAAATGTAAACTATGTGGAGGTCGTAAATGACCACCACATCAAGGTTCGCACCTGGGAACGCGGAGCCGGCGCTACGCTCGCATGCGGTACCGGTTCCTGTGCCTCCGCCGTCATGGCCTGCGAAAAAGGCCTGACCGGTCGCGAAGTGGACGTGGAGTTATACTTAGGCATATTGCATATTTCATACTTGGAGGATGGCACGGTGCTCATGACGGGACCTGCCGAGGAAGTGTTCGAAACCGAACTTCCCATAGAATAAGATGAAATGGTTGCAACTGATACTGAACGCATTTCTGAACTATCGGCAAGGTCGTTCATTAATGCCCCGAAACATAGAATCTCTCATCGGCTTATTGCTGTCCATCATCGTCATTATCACCGCCGTAGCTAACGGTATCGCTATCGGCTACGCCTTGCTCACGGTATGGTGTATCATGGCGTACGTATTCTACCGTAAGGGTTATGAGCCGAAAGAACTGCTCAAGTTATCCTGGACAGGTGCGAAGTCATCGATTGGTGTAATACAGATTTTTCTTCTCATCGGATGGCTCATCGCCATGTGGCAGGCATCGGGAACTATACCTATGATCATCGCCACCTGCATCGACTGGATTAACCCATATATCTTTATCGCCTGTGCCTTTCTCATCGCCGCCATCGTGAGCATGCTGCTCGGCACATCTCTCGGCACGGTAGGCACCATCGGAATCGTACTCATCGCCGTCGCACGGGCCGGAAATATACCGGAAAGCATCGTAGCTGGTGCTATCATTGCCGGAGCGTATGTGGGCGACCGCAACAGTCCCCTCTCATCCAGTGCATCCCTCGTGGCTGCCTTAACGCATACCGAGGTACGGACGAATATCCGAAAAATGTTTACGGACAGCATACCGGCGCTCGTCATTTCAACGCTTCTCTACATTTTGCTATCCCAATGGTTTCCGTTGGATACTACAGACAATTATCTGTCCGATACGATTCCTTTCATTTTCAATATCAATTGGATGTTATGGATTCCCGTCATCATCGTCATGGCATTATTGCCTCTGAAAGTATCCATCAGATGGCCCATCGGCCTCAGCGCATTGGCGGCCGCGATTCTAGCGTATACCAGTCAAGGCCAAAGCCTGTCTGACCTGGCCCGGTTCAGCCTGGCGGGCTTCGAGCTTCCCGGCTACAATCCTCTGGCAGATATCATTCACGGCGGCGGTCTCAAAACCATGTTCATTCCGTCTTTATCAATATTTATGGCCTGCGCCATTTCGAACATGCTGGAAGGCGTCGGCTTCTGGAACGAAATGAGACAGCTCTTAGACCATGCTAACTCGCGCAGCAGCTTATTTGCAGCCAATGCGGGACTCGCCTTTTTAACGGGCGCTATCGGCTGCAGCCAGGCCATCGCTATCATCATGACCCATTCCATTATGCGCACCACCTATGCGAAACAAAGCATTCAGGCGGACGACGTAATGCTGGACTTTGAAAACAGCGGCATCCTCATCACCGCCTTACAACCGTGGAATATCGCCGCTCTCGTACCTGTTATCATGTTGAATACCAGTGCAACCGGCTATATACCATTCGCCTTCTTCTTGTATCTGACGCCTCTCATCTACTGGTTGCGCCTGTGCCGACATGACAGGATAAAATCAATCTGATACAAGTATTGTTCTGACACGAAAACATCCGTTCCATTCGGCATGATTTCGTATAAAATATAATTCAGCATAAAACATAATATAAATAGTCGTTTAGTCGTTCAATATAATAATAGTTCGATATGATAATTATTTACGTAGTATCAAAGAGGAATATATATGATCTACACTATCACCTTTAATCCGGCCCTCGACTACATCGTACGCCTGGACCATCTCAAAACGGGCACGATCAATCGCACCACGCAGGAATATGTCCTCGGTGGCGGTAAAGGCATCAATGTTTCCATTGTGCTCAACAATCTCGGCATGAATACGACAGCACTCGGTTTCATCGCGGGCTTCACCGGTCAGGAAATCGTGACCCAGCTGAATCAATTCGGCGTAACGGAAAACTTTATCCGTCTCCGGGAAGGTTTAACACGCATCAATGTGAAAGTAAAAGCATCCGACGAGGAAACGGAAATCAACGGTCGCGGTCCGACCATCGCCGACGATGAATTACAGGCACTGTACACACAGTTGGATTCACTGACTGCCAAGGATATTCTGATCCTTGCGGGCAGCATTCCTTCAAACCTGCCGAGCGATATGTACGAACGCATCATGGAGCGTTTACAGCACAAACACATCCGCATCATCGTCGATGCCACAAAGGATCTTCTGACGCGTGTATTACCGTATAAACCGTTCTTAATCAAGCCCAATAATCACGAGCTGAGCGAAATCTTCGGTCGCACCTTATCTTCAAAGGATGACCTGGTATCGACCGCAAAAGAATTACAGGCAAAAGGTGCTCAACACGTCCTGATCTCCATGGCCGGCGACGGCGCTATCTTAGTAGCTGCAGACGGTACAGTCTACACGAGCAAAGCCCCTCAGGGAACCCTCGTAAATTCCGTAGGAGCCGGAGACTCCATGGTGGCCGGATTTATTACGGGCTACGAGAAAACAGGTAGCCTTCAAGAGGCCCTCTGCTGGGGCATCGCCAGCGGGTCCGCTTCGGCCTATTCGGAAAACCTCGCCACATTGGACGAGGTGGAAGCACTACTTTCACAAGTACAACCCTAAATCACATTTCAATAATTTTCTATTTTATCTGCATCAAGGAGTACATATATGCAAATCACCGATTTATTAAAACCGGAATCCGTCCTCTTAAACGCGGAGCCGGTAACAAAGGCAGATGCCATTTACATGTTAGGGGAACTGATGGATAAGGGCGGCCATCTCATCGACAAAGCAGAGTATCTGGCGGCCGTTTTCGCCCGTGAAGAATCCGGTTCCACCGGTCTCGGCGACGGTATCGCCACACCTCACGCCAAATCCACAGGCGTTCGCGAAGCAGGCCTTGCGGCTATGGTCGTGCCGAACGGCGTCGATTTCGAGGCCTTAGACGGTCAACCGTCCCGCTTATTCTTCATGATTGCCGCTCCGGAAGGAGCTGCAGATACGCATGTAGAGGTTTTAAGTCAACTCGCGACGATGGTTATCGATCCGGATTTCAAGGAGGCCCTCATCGCCGCCCCTACGGTAGAGCGGTTCCTGGAACTCATCACGGCTAAGGAGCAAGGCCACTTTGATCCGTCCGTAGCGGGATGTATCAAATCCGCTACGACCGCTGAAAGCACATTAAGTGTTGCGCAATCCGACAATGCCGCAACCGATACAACGGCTTTCGCAACAGAAACAGCGACTGCAACCAATCCGTATTATGATGTATTAGCCGTTACAGGCTGTCCTACGGGCATCGCCCACACCTACATGGCGGCGGAATCATTAGACCGCAAAGCCAAGGAGATGGGCATCTCCCTAAAGGTTGAAAAGAACGGTGCATCCGGCGTAAAAGACGCGCTCACAGCGGAGGAAATCGCACACGCAAAATGCATCATCATCGCATCTGACCGCCAAGTCGAAATGGCTCGCTTCAACGGTAAGCCGATGATTCAGACAAAGGTTGCCAACGGCATCAACAAGGCTGAGGAATTATTAACGGAAGCCATGTCTGGTACAGCACCTGTATACCACGCCTCCAACGCCGAGCAACAAGACTCGGAAGTGACCGGAGATGCTTCGGACAGCATCGGTCGTCAAATTTACAAACATCTGATGAACGGCGTATCCCATATGTTACCATTCGTTATCGGCGGCGGTATCTTAATCGCATTGGCATTCCTCTTTGATACACTCGATCCGGCAAATCCTAAAAACTTCGGTTCCGGTACGCCGCTTGCAGCATTTCTGATGCAAATCGGCGGCGCCTCCTTCGGATTCATGTTGCCGGTTCTCGCCGGCTATATCGCCATGAGTATCGCAGACCGTCCCGGTCTCGTAGCAGGCTTTGTAGGCGGTTTATTAGCAAACCAGGGCGGCTCCGGCTTTCTCGGCGCCTTAATTGCCGGCTTTGCAGCGGGCTATTTAGTCTTATTGGTTAAAAAACTCGTATCCGGCCTGCCGGAAGCATTGGAGGGCACGAAGCCCGTTCTCTTCTATCCGGTACTAGGCGTATTATTCATAGGCCTTGCTATTACCTTTATCATCAATCCGCCGGTATCCGCACTTAACCACTGGTTGATGGATTCCCTGCAATCCATGGGCACCACAAGCCGTGTATTGTTGGGTCTTATCTTCGGCGCTATGATGTCCGTTGATATGGGCGGTCCTGTAAACAAAGCAGCTTACGTTATCGGTACCGGCGCTTTAGCAACCGGTGAATACGGTATCATGGCGGCGGTTATGGCAGGCGGCATGGTGCCACCATTGGCGATTGCCCTTTGCACGACCTTCTTCCCTAGCCGTTTTACCGAAGCGGAACGCAAATCCGGTTTGACCAACTACATCATGGGCCTCTCCTTCATCACCGAAGGTGCCATCCCGTTTGCAGCGGCCGATCCGATTCGCGTATTGCCGGCCTGCATCATCGGTGCCGGTACAGCAGGCGCATTATCTATGTTATTTGAATGCACCCTACGCGCTCCTCACGGCGGGATTTTCGTGGTGCCGACCATCGGCAATCCGCTACTTTATCTCGCATCCATCGCCATCGGTTCCGTTATTGCATGTATCATCTTAGGCCTGGTAAAACCGAGCTTGAAAAAATAATATATCCTTTAGTGAAAGCCCTATACCGCCGCGGTATAGGGCTTTTACTTTCATCATAAACAATTTCTTTACATCTCAATCGATTAACCTTAATTTAAAATTTATCATGTCTATAAAATCAGATAAATTCACGGTCCGCATATGTATAAAGTGTACAATTACACGGATTTATGCTAAACTATAAATTAACTTTAAATTTTTTAACTATCAATTCATATCTAGTAGGAGAGCATTAATTCATGAAGTCAACCAAGAATCAGAAGGTCACTGCCGCCCTTTTAGCGGCAACGGCCTTAGGTGGTGTAGCACATGCGGCACCGTCCCTCAATATGAGCGATTTAGTCGGCACTAAGTCCACCGCTGAATCTAAGACTACAACCCCTTCTGCGGCGACTGTGTCTGCTGCGGCTGTACAACAAACTGCGGCGCAACCTACCGCGCCATCCGCCACACAACCGATGGCTGCGTCGACACAATCGGAGATGCAACAAGGACAATCGTCCACATCTACCGCATCACAAGCAAATACGCCCCGTAATACCATTGATGTTACGGCAATAGCACAACCTGTTGCGACAGTACAAAAACCGCAATATACGGTAGACAAAAACACACACACCGTAATGGAGCCGACATTGGCGATGCATAGCTTAATGAATGTACAACGTCAAACGGAGCAGTCGGTAGTGGAAAAACAAGTTGATGGAAAACCGGAATTACAAAAAACTCAAATTCAACGTGCCCCTGTGGTTCAACAGGAACCCTCTACGGCCCCTCTGCCAATTGCAAGAACAACAACGACAAAATCCGTCGTAGCGAAACAAAAACTGACTATACGCGACATCCAACGCGCAGAACGTGAGCGTTTAGAAAAAGAAGCACTGGAGCAAGCGGCGCTGGAAGCTCAGCAGCAACAAGTAGAGGAGCAGAACCGCACAGCAAAAGCAGCTGAAGCACAACGACAAGCCGCTCTTAAAGCTCAGCAAGAACAGTTAGCTGCTCAACAGGCGGAAGCTCGTCGACAAGCTTCCATAAAAGCCGAACAGGAGCGTATCGCGTCTCAACAAACTGAGGCTCAACGCCAAGCGGCCCTAAAAGCTGAACAAGATCGTATCGCAGCTCAACAGGCTGAACACTCCCTCATTGCGGAAGAGCAACGCGTAGCTGCCGAACAGGAACGGCTTCGTATTCAAGAAGAACAACGCCGTATGGCGGAACAAAAATACACATCTGCTCAACAAACCGAAGCACAACGGCAGGCGGCTCTCAAAGCTGAACAAGAACGTATCGCCGCTCTCAAAGCTCAACAGGAACAGCTGGCGGCTCAACAGGCTGAGGCCCAACGTCAAGCGGCCCTCAAAGCCGAACAGGAGCGTATCGCCGCTCAACAGGCTGAGCAAGAACGCTTAGCCGCTCAACAACGCGCAGCGGCAGCTGAAAAAGCTAAGGCTGAACGCGAAGCCGCTATCAAGGCCGAGCAGGAACGTATTGCAGCTTATCAGGCCGAAGCGCAACGCCAAGCGGCTCTTAAGGCTGAGCAAGAGCGCATTGTCGCTCAACAGGCTGAGGCCCAACGGCAGGCCGCTCTCAAAGCTCAGCAGGAACAGCTAGCGGCCCAACAGGCCGAGGCTCAACGGCAGGCCGCTCTTAAAGCCGAACAGGAACGCATGGCCGCCCAACAAGCCGAAGCTCAACGGCAAGCCGTTCTTAAAGCCGAACAGGAGCGTATCGCCGCTCAACAGGCTGAGCAAGAACGCTTAGCCGCTCAACAACGCGCAGCGGCGGCTGAAAAAGCTAAGGCTGAACGCGAAGCCGCTATCAAGGCCGAGCAGGAACGTATCGCCGCTTATCAGGCCGAAGCTCAACGGAAGGCTGCTCTCAAAGCCGAACAGGAACGCGTAGCGGCAGAAAAGGCTAAGGCTGAACAGGAACGTATTGCAGCTGAAAAAGCAAAAGCAGAAGAAGCTGAAAAAACAAAAGCTGCAGCCGAAGAAAAAGCTAAAACGGAAGCAGCAGAAAAAGCTAGAGCTGCAGAAGGCGAGAAAAACAAAGCCTCAGAAACTCAAAAAACCAAAGTTGAGGAAACTAAAACAGCTGAGGACAATACATTGCCTCAATCGTATGTAGAAAGCCGCAACAAAGCTTCTACAAAAGGACCTGCTATAACGGACGAAAAGAATATACTTTCACAACCTATGGATCCGCCGTTGCAGGCAGATACATCCGCGAAAATCAACTTGACATTCGATGCCAAGAATTACGAAACCATGACGGGCACGGTGGATAACAAAACTATCACCTATCGTGCATTTGAATATATTCCTTATGTATCAAATCCGATTGACATCGACCAGCAATACCTCAATATCTATGTGCCGGAAGAATACTTTAACAACGGTACGATAAACGGATATACGACACAAACGGCACCTATCTTTATGCCGAACTCGGTAGGCGGTTATATGCCAAGTCAACCTATGGTACCGAAAGCTGATAATGGCAAGCCGAACAGTGCCCTTTACGCATTGTCCCGCGGTTATGTTGTGGCATCACCTGCTACGCGCGGTCGTACCAATAAGGCATCCGACGGCAATTACATCGGCAAAGCGCCGGCGGTTATCGTCGACTTACAGGCCGCTACGGCTTATTTACATGCAAATGATGCCGCTATGCCGGGTAATGCAAATCGAATCATCACAAACGGTACCAGTGCGGGCGGTGCAGTCTCCTTATTACAAGGGGCTGCGGGCAATAACGTTGACTTCCAGCCATACTTGCAAGCCCTCGGAGCTGCTACGGCACCGACCGATGTATACGCATCCTCTGCATACGCGCCGATTACAAACCTCGATGCGGCAGACATGGCTTATGAATGGAGCTATAACGGTATTACATCATTCGATAAAGTATCTATGGGCCAAGGCGAATTACCGCAAGCCAATGTTTCCGGTAACGCCGCTCCACCGAAACGTACAACACAGCGTGTAACCTTAAATACGGATGACGTGGCATACTCGAACTTGCTCAAGGAACACTTCCCTGACTACGTAAACAACTTGCAATTACGTGACTCCATAGGACGTGTCTTGAGACTCGACAAAAACGGTGACGGCAGCTTCAAGGCTTATGTGAAAGCTTTCATCATCGATGCGATTAATAAAGCGCAAGCTAATGGTACGGACGTATCGAAGCATACATATGTGATTCGAGATGCTAAAACAGGTGCTATTAAAGATATCAACTGGGAAGCGTACAATCGTTTTGTAAGTCGCTCGAAGGCGCCGGGTGCATTCGATTCACGTAGTAACGACTCCGGTGAAAATAACCTCTTCGGTACAAGTACAAGCGATAACAATCACTTTACGATTACCGCCGCTCTGCACGATACGACATCCAATCAGGATGTATATGTAGAAAACGCAAAAATTGTTACCATGATGAACCCGATGAATTATCTCGGTTCACCGGCGGCAACAAATGCACGTTACTATCGTATCCGATACGGTACAGCGGATAGTAACACATCCATGGCGATTCCGTTAATCGTCGGCACACGTGCACAAAACCTCGGATACAGGGTAGACATGGCGACGCCGTTCAACGTGGATCACTCCGGTGACTATGACCTGGAGGAACTGTTCAATTGGATGGATTCGATTGTGAAAAACGGTCGCTAACAGATTGCTAATCAAACAATTATATAGTACATGAAAGTACATAAAGAAAGGACCTCCCTACGGAGGTCCTTTTCTGTCACGCTTCTTTCACTCACCATTTTTACAAGTATTCATTGCATTGTGAAAATGTATAAGTTTCGAGATATTATATTTTCAGAAATCATACTTTCAAAATATTACATTACCGGAAATATTATACGTCCAAGAATTTATATATCCGAGAGCACTATGCTTCCGGGAACAAAGGTGTCGACAAATAGCGTTCCCCTGTATCAGGAAGAATCACCACGATGTTTTTACCTTTATTTTCCGGACGTTTAGCCAACTCTTGAGCCGCCCATAATGCAGCACCGGAGGAAATACCAACCAATACGCCTTCGGTATGGCCGAATGCTTGAGCCGTTTTGAATGCATCATCATTCGCAACCTGAATAACTTCATCGTATATATGAGTATCCAATATGTCCGGAATGAAACCGGCGCCTAAGCCCTGGATTTTATGAGGGCCCGGTTTGCCATTCGATAACACCGCGGAATCAGCCGGCTCTACGGCAACCACCTTGACGCCCGGGTTCTGTTCTTTCAAATAGCGCCCCGCACCGGTCAATGTACCGCCTGTACCGACACCGGCTACATAGATATCGACAGCACCGTCTGTGTCCTGCCAAATTTCAGGACCCGTAGTTTTATAATGAACTGCAGGGTTCGCCTGGTTTACGAATTGGCCCGCTTCAATCGCCCCAGCCGTAGCAGTTACGATTTCTTTAGCCTTAGCAATGGCCCCCTTCATGCCGAGAGATCCATCGGTCAATACCAGTTGAGCCCCATAGCCGAGCATCAATTTACGACGTTCAATGGACATTGTTTCCGGCATTACAATGACTACCTTATAGCCCAATGCGGCACCTACAGCGGATAAGCCGATACCGGTATTGCCGGATGTAGCCTCTACGATTGTACCACCGGGCTGTAATTCACCGGATTCCACAGCCGCCTGAATAATAGCCGCCGCAATACGATCTTTCACGGAGCCGCCGGGATTAAAATATTCCAGCTTGGCAAAAATGTTAGACTCCGCCCCGACTGTTTTACCAAAGCGTGTAGCCGCTAGCAACGGCGTTTTACCGATTAATTCTACAAAAGATTTTGCGATATTAGACATAGTAATCACTCCTTATCTAACGCTATAAACTATGTAATCATACTGATCATGTTACGAAATAATATGAATTTAAAATAGAACTTTCTATATTAGATGGAGCCATCCCAGTTATCGTATTTAGTATCGAGTTTAGCGTAAGTTCCATCAATCACATCTTGAAGCGTTACGCTGCCCAAATAATCGTGAATGTAGTTTTGCAACCCGGCCCAGAATCCAACGGTCCGCTCATTGATAACCGCATCGGTAGAAACCCCTTCATCAAGAGTGGAAATAATCGCCATGGATTCCTCCGTGGCGAGTAAAATCTCGATTATGGTGTATTCCTCTGGGGCTTTGGATAGTCGATAACCGCCGTATTTTCCACGAATACTATCCACTAAATCAGCCGCCACTAATCGGGCTACAATGCCTTCCAGATATTTTTCGGATATACCTTGACGCTCTGCAACGGATCGTAAGGACACGGGCTTTTCCTGCCCCTGCTCCGCCAAATCGATGAGTACCATCAACGCATATCGGCCTTTTGTGGAAATTCTCATATATTTTGCCTTTCTTTATAAAAGCCAAGACGCTCTAATATATTTAAAATGTAATTCCTATCTACGCTTTCAAAACCTTGTATATCACTAGGAATTAATTTTATTATAAAATAACTGAATCAAAATTGCAAGAACTTATATAACACAAAAGGACCAACCCGAAGGCCAGTCCTTTTGCGTATAGTTTGTAGTTTGTTATATGAGGTTTACCATGATGAATTGGAGAGGGTTCATCAGGTTATTGGGACTTACCGGAATCGATAGGGATACGATCCGCGCCCGTAATATCATTTGAGGAGTTGTCTAAATGGTCTAGATAAAAGGTATACGAGATAAATTAAATTTTACCTACAAGATCAAGACCCGGTTTTAACGTTTCTTTACCCGGTTTCCAACGTGCAGGACACACTTGGTCACCATGTTTAGCTACGAATTGAGCCGCTTGTACTTTACGTACTAATTCTTCGGCGGAACGACCGATACCCATGTCATGGATTTCAGCAGTACGAATGATACCTTCCGGATCCACAACGAATGTACCGCGATATGCCATAGCGGACTCAGGATCGAATACATCAAAGAAATCAGCTAATTCATGTTTCTTATCAGCCAACATGTAGTACTCGATTTTATTGATACTTGGAGAAGCATCGGACCATGCTTTGTGAACGAATTCGGAGTCAGTGGATACGGAGTATACTTCACAACCCAATTCTTTCAATTCCGCATAGGAATCTTGTACATCTTCCAATTCAGTTGGACAAACAAATGTGAAATCCGCTGGATAAAATACGAACACAGACCATTTACCCAATACATCTGCAGTGCTTACCTTTACCAATTCAGGTTTTTTGAAAGCATCAAGTGTAAACTCAGGAAGTTTTTTACCTATAATAGACATCATGTCCTCCTTGTATAAATTCCATTTTTAGTTAACATATTTACATTGATGTACTTATCATCAAATCTATATCTATCTTTGTCTATATAATAACAAAAATCATTTAATATTGCAAGCATTATTTTTAAATTTATCGATATATTTTTCTGTAACAGTTTTGACTGTCAAAAAAGAAAGCAGATACTCATTTCTGAGCATCTGCCTTCTTTTTACGTACCACTATCTTTTTACTGCTTATATATCCTCCACCGAGGAATAGACTGCCGACAACGGCGGCACCACGTCTAGCAACGCGGCCTGGTGTAGATTGTTCCTTGCCGGCTTTACCATACACAAATTGTTCAAGCTTAAGTGCAGCTAATATAAATAAACCTATAATAGATATAATCTGCATCATTTTTTAAGTTCCAGGATTGCATCTACAAAACCACGGAATAACGGATGTGCATTGTTCGGACGCGATTTAAGTTCCGGATGAGCTTGCGTCGCCACAAAGAACGGATGATCCTTTACTTCGATACTTTCCACCAAGCGGCCGTCCGGAGATGTACCGGAAATAACAAGCCCTGCATCTGTCAATTGTTGACGGTATTCATTATTGAACTCATAACGATGGCGATGACGTTCATAGATTAAGTCCTTGCCGTACACTTCATGAGCTTTTGTGCCCGGTTCCACCTTACATGGATAGATACCGAGACGCATGGTGCCGCCTTTTTTATCTACATCAACCTGGTCGCTCATCAAGTCGATAACTTTATACTTTGCATGTTCATCGAATTCGCTGGAGGTTGCACCTTCCATACCGCATACGTTGCGGGCGAATTCCATAACAGCCGATTGCATACCGAGGCAAAGTCCCAAATATGGAATCTTGTTTTCCCGTGCATACTGAATGGTACGGATTTTGCCTTCCACACCGCGAGAACCGAAGCCGCCCGGTACGATAATTCCTTCTACCCCTTCAAATACGTCTGCAGGATTTACAGATGTATCATCCAACTCCTCGGAGTCAATCCAACGGATATTCACCTTTGTATCGGCCGCAATACCCGCATGGTCCAAAGCCTCTACAACGGAAAGATACGCATCATGTAATGCCACGTATTTGCCGACGATGGCAACGGTAATATTCTTGCTGGGGTTCAAAATTTTATGAACCATGTCCTTCCATGCTTCCATGTCGCAAGGACGGTCTTCAAGATCAAGCTTCTTGATAACGATTTCATCAAGGCCTTGATCCTGCATCATCAACGGTACTTCATAGATAGAGTTACACGTCTGATTTTCAATAACCGCTTCCTGTTCCACATCACAGAATAAAGCAAGTTTTTCCTTCATTTCATCGGAAATATGTTTTTCACTGCGGCATACCAAGATATCCGGTTGAATACCGATACTGCGCAATTCTTTTACGCTGTGCTGTGTAGGTTTGGTTTTCAATTCGCCTGCGGCATTGATATATGGCACCAAGGTTACGTGAATATACAGTACATCATTACGACCTACCTCTTTTTTCACCTGGCGGATGGCTTCCATAAAAGGCAAGCTTTCAATATCCCCTACGGTACCGCCGATTTCGGTAATGACCACATCGGCATTATCCTCTTTACCTACGCGGTACACACTTTGCTTGATTTCATTTGTAATATGAGGAATAACCTGAACCGTACTGCCCAAATAATCCCCTTTACGTTCTTTATTGATGACAGACCAATATACCTTACCGGCAGTAATATTGGAACGTTTGCTGAGATTGATATCGATAAAACGTTCATAGTGACCCAAATCAAGATCGGTTTCAGCGCCGTCATCGGTTACGAACACCTCGCCATGTTGATAAGGGCTCATCGTACCCGGGTCGATATTAATGTAAGGATCAAACTTTTGAATCGTCACATTAAATCCGCGGTTTTTGAGCAAACGACCTAAAGATGCCGCCGTAATCCCTTTACCAAGAGAAGAAACAACGCCGCCAGTTACGAAAATATACTTAGTTGCCATGATGCCTCCCACCTATTACATTTTTTCCGGAGCGGAAATACCTAAAATCCCCAAGCCTTGACGAAGAACGAGGGCAATCGCCGTAATGAGTCCAAGACGAGCTTGTTGTAATGCCGGATCCACGCCAATAATACGCCCTTGACGATAGAACGAATGGAACATGCTCGCCAAATCATAAAGATAACGGGCAATGCGATGCGGCGCACGATGTTCTGCCGATTGTACAACCTCTTCCGGATATTCAGCTAACTTTTTAATTAACTCTAATTCCATTTCACTTGTAAGCGTTGTGAAATCAGTTTGACTATAATCACCAAATGCAATACCGGCTTCACGCACCTGATTATAAATGCTGTGAATACGCGCATGAGCATATTGGATATAATACACAGGGTTATCATTGCTGCGCGATTTCGCCAAGTTAATATCGAAATCGAGTTGGCTATCGAGAGAACGCATCAGGAAGAAGTAACGAGATGCATCGACGCCGACCTCGTCAATCAATTCATCCAATGTGACGCTGTCGCCGCTGCGTTTAGAGAGCTTTACGAGTTCTCCGTCACGATATAACGCAACCATCTGTAACAACAGAATCGTCAATTTATCAGGATCAAAATCAAAAGCGGCCATAGCTGCTTTCACACGAGCCACATAGCCATGATGATCGGCACCCCATATATTGATCATCTCATTAAAACCGCGCTCGTATTTATTGCGATGATATGCGATATCCGCCGCCAAATACGTAGGAACGCCGTTATCACGAATAACCACGCGGTCCTTGTCATCACCATAATCCGTGGATTTCAACCATAAGGCGCCGTCCTGTTCATAAATAGCGCCGAGATTTTTTAACTGGTCTACAGCATATTGAATTTCATTAGTTTCATGCAAAGTTCGTTCACTGAACCAGTTATCGAAGGTTACGCGGAAATCTTTCAACGTCGCCTCTAAGCGGGCCAATTTTTCTTTAAGCCCCGCCTCTTTGAACAAGGCAATACGATCCGCCTCGCTCATCGCATTTAACGTATCATAACCCTCTCTATCGGCAATAGCTTTCGCCGTTTCGATAATATCGGGACCACGATAGCCGTTTTCAGGGAACACGAGCGCCCCTTCCGGAACGTTGAACTCCGGCATACAGCTGTCTTCATTGCGCTTAGGCGGGAACACCAAGGTAGCCCCCTGCAGCTCTTGAAAGCGATATTCAATGGAAATCGCCATATTATCGATCTGATTACCCGCATCATTGATATAGTACTCGGACTGCACATTATAACCGGCCGCACGCAACAGATTAACCAAAGCACTGCCATATGCCGCACCGCGACCATGACCTACGTGCAACGGACCTGTCGGATTCGCACTCACATATTCCACCTGAATTGTATCCCGTGCGCGTAAAGGCTGCATACCATACGTTTCGCCCGCATTCAAAATGGCTTTCAACGTATCGTATACCATATCGGATTTCAAGAAAAAGTTGATGAATCCCGCACCGGCCACCTCTGCACGGTCAAGCCAGTCAAAATTCATATGACTAATCAAAGCCTCCGCAATAGCACGAGGATTTTGACGAGCGACGCGTGCCGATTGCATGGCGATATTGGTGGAAAAATCACCGAACTCTTTTTGAGGTGGCACTTCGAGAACGATTTCCGGATAGTCTCCGGCCGGTAGTGCACCGCTGTTAATCGTATCTTGTAACGCCTGCTCAATCCCCGATTTCAGGATTTCCTTCATGTCCATGCTCTATATCCTCCCGCACGTCTATATCTAACTGATTATAAAACTGCCATTCACCTTCAACGGAAATATCATAGCCAAGATGAACGTGACCGCTGCCATCGTGAAAGTCCACTGTTAATTCATGAGTGTTAACAGCCATATGCAGATCACCATATGGCGTTTCATAAATAGATTCTCGCTCTTCACCACGGATGTATTCATGACGCATATTCACCGCACCCGTTCTGAGAAGCACGATGGAGTCATCATAAATTTTAATCGTCGTCTTGACCCCGTCCATACCGGTCACGCTTGATTCTTCATAACGTACATACTGTACATTCCCCTTTTCGTGCCACGTACCGGGCGAGATCAATTCAACCACGGTATCCTTGCCATCCATATCTCGTTGTACGCTCTTTACGGACACCAGAACCCGCTTCATATCTCAACCTCCAAGGTAGTAATTAACTAATATATTATATCATAACTGCAGATTAATTTGTATCCTTTAAGAGTCTCAACTTCTGTGTCTTCGACATCCGTTTAATGGCGTATTCCCTACGTTGAGCCGCCTGTTTCTCGTGAAAGCTTTCCGCATACACCAGCTGTACGGGACGACGTCCACGGGTATACTTCGCGCCGCCCGGAATGATGCCGTTATGAGCCTCCATCCGATGTTTTAAATTCGTCGTCCATCCGCAATACAAGGAGTCATCCGCACATTTTACGATATACACAAAATGTAAATCCGACTCCTTCGAACTGTCTCCGGACAGCAGGACCTTACAATCAACGACGTCGCCACAGGTCGAAGTGCATTCCGATTTCTCATCATCAACCGCGGATCGGGGCTTCTTACTTGCCATTCTTTGCGTCATCAGTAATCGGCTCCAAGGAAATGGAATTGATTACCACCGGCTGTACCGGTTTATCTTTACCGTCCGTTTTAACCTTACCGATTTTTTCCACTACATCCATGCCTTGCACTACAGTACCGAAGATGGTGTGCTTATTATCAAGCCAATCCGTAGGTCCCAACGTGATAAAAAACTGAGAACCGCCCGTGTTCGGACCTCTGTTAGCCATGGCGAGAACGCCCATTTTATTGAAATGCAGATCGTTGGAAAACTCATCAGGAATCGTATATCCGGGGCCACCTGCGCCGGTCCCCTCAGGATCGCCGCCCTGAATCATAAAGCCTTCGATAACGCGATGAAATGTAACACCGTTATAAAAGCCCTTCTTCACTAGATAGTCGAAATTCTTCACCGTAATCGGCGCCTTAGAACCTAACAGGCGGACCTTAAACTGTCCGTAATTCGTATCAAATACGGCATATTCATCGGCAATCGGCGCATTGCTGAAATTCGGCATTTTTACGGTATCGGCCTGTACGGTATTTCCTTGCGGCTGACTCGTTCCGCTCTGACTACTGCAAGCGGTAGTACCCAGCACGACAATTCCCAACATAGCGCATAATGCCAAACGTTTCCAGTTCATAGCATCTCCTTTTACATTAAACCGTCACACAACGTGCAACAAATCTTTTATACTAAAATTTATTATAAATCGATATTCACATAGAAAAGCCGCTCAACCCGTGAGCGGCTCTTTTTTAGTATATCATGTTTTCAGAAAAAAATGGTTTAAATAAATATTAAATTTATCATTTTGCTAAATCCGCATAGACCATTGCATTTTTCGTCTATCCAACGATTCACTTAAAATTATCAGTCAATCCATTTAAAATGCTTGCATGCGTTATAAATCCCGTTCTTATCACAATCCGTCGTGATGTAATCAGCCTTTTCTTTCAGCTCCGGCCGTGCATTTCCCATAGCGATGTTAAGCCATTCAGGTCTAAACATGGATAAATCATTATAACCGTCACCAAACACGACAGCCTGGTTCGGCTTCATACCGAAATAATCAAGCATTTTACGAATCCCCAAGGCCTTTTCCATCGGTTCGTAAAGAACACAGCCGTCGCCGTAACGAATGAGCTTATGCGTCATATGCTCAATATCCTTCGCCTCTTCTTCGCCTTCTTTGAAAAACACGTAGATCTTATAAAATTCATCTACACTGTGAAAGTCAAAATCAGGATCCACCGTCGTTTTAAATACATCCCAATCGGGATGCCAATCGAGGATTTCCTTATAAGGCGTAATACGCCCTAACTTATTACGGTCCGTAACAGCCCAGGGAATATGGTGAGATTCCAAATATTCCAAATACTTGATGCATGCCTCACGATCCATGCCGATCATGGATACAAGTTCATTATTTACGGTAATGCTGTGACCGCCGTCCGCTACAAAATTGGTGAGCCCCGCCCTTTCCGCAAAACGTTTGGCATCGACCTGGATACGTCCCGTCGCCAACGCCACCTGATGACCGCGACGTTGAAGTTCATCTAAACAATATTGCGCACTGTCCGGAATATTGCCTTCCGGCCACACCGCCAACGTGTTATCGATATCGAAAAAGAAAAATTTCTGTTCCACAGGCCCTCCTAATCACGTCCGCTCATCAATTTAAAGCGTTCCCGCTGCTCCACTTCAGGATATTTTTCACGATCCACATCACTCAAAAACATCTCAAGAGGACGCACATACATATCGCGCTCATCATACAGCTTTTGATATACTACAAGCTTTTCACCCGTTTCAGAATGCGTTGCCACATCCAGCACATAGTAATACATGCCCTTAAAATGTCGATATAAACCGCCTTTTACAATATCTCTCATCATTAACCTCATTATATAGCATATAGCAATGTGACAACTCAGCCTAAAATCATTATGATAACGACTCTATATATTCGATGGCATCTTTCAACATATCTCTCGTAATTTCATACGGCGATATTACGATATCGCGAACGGACACGGCCTTTTCAACAACCTGCGGAATATGTGATTCATCAAGATCCAGCTGTGAAAGCTTCGTCGGCCATCCGATAGCTTTATAAACAGGCAACCATCGTTTTAATTCATCCAACTGTTTATCCACCGCAAACAAGATTAAAAGACCAAAGGCCACCATTTCTCCATGTAAATGATGTTTCTCCGTTTTCTCATTCGTAGCGCAGCCATAACAGATCGCATGTGCGATATTGCTGTTATAATCGCCGGGCATACAGCCGGATACGATCCCCGTCGTGAAGATAACGGTCATCACCATCATATCAAAGGCTTCACTGCGTCGATGCGCCTCATTATCCTTATAAGCCTGTAATCCGTGTTCCAAAATCGGTTCGCTACACATGGAGGAAAGTGTAAGCCCTAATTGCGTGTTATATACCTGCTCACGATTCCGTGCAGACATAAGTGTTTCATAGTGCTTAGCGATGGTATCCCCCATACCGGCCCAAAGATAGCGGCTCGGTGCATTCACCAAAATCTCCGCATCGATAAAACAATGCACGGGCGGATGATTCACAAAGGCTACATCATCAAAGTTATGGTCTGCCGTATATACAGCAACAGCTTCCGACGTAGCCGCACAGGTAGCAGCGATGGTAGGAACCGTAAAGAACGGTTTATCATCGAGTTCAATTGCCACCAGCTTCACCGTATCGATAGCCTTACCGCCGCCGACAGCAAAGAGAAAGTCCGCGGCTTTCACCGAAGGCATTTCTGAGATTTCCTTGCTTCTCTGAAATGTGCATTCTCCGCCGAACAAAATGACATCAAGAATCTTGATGCCGGCCGCCTTAAAAGCCGACTCCAAATGCGGTAACGCTGCGGCTAATGCCTTTTCGCCACCGATAACCGCCACCGTGAATCCATAACGTTTTGTAAATTGAGAGATCAACGAAAATACTTCGTGACCGCCAAAACTGTAACTGGGTAAACAATGAGTACTACGCATAATGTTCTCCTTTCAAATGTCTTTCTACAGATTAATTATAAAAATTCCTCTATCCGAAATCAATGGATAGAGGAATTTTATGTATCGCTATGAGATTACGCTTTCACAGAATCACTCACTAAACCCTTGTGAATAAGACCTACAATAAAACCGAGAACTGCAAAGCTCACCCAGCCCATGCCGACCGATTGGAACGGAATATATTGAGTAAACAGATTTTCCAAGAAACCCGGTGCAATACCTGCCGTTTCGAGGCCGCTCATGAGGGCCGAAATCATGGTGAAAGCCATCGTCCATGCATAGATACAACGACGACCGCCGAATACATTATGACCAAGCGCCAGGAAGATAATTACTATCGTCAACGGATATAGCAGCATCAAAACCGGGATAGCCGCACTGATGATGGTTTTCAAACCGAACATACTGAACGCAAAGGCGGCTGCGGAAAAGATAACTACATATAGTTTATAACTAATCTTCGGGGTCAGCTTGTGGAAATACGTTCCGCAGGACGTGATCAATCCGATGCTCGTACTGAGGCACGCCAAAAGAACGATAATCGCCAATACGATTTCACCGAAATCTCCGAATAGATACTGGGAGCTGACGGACAATACAGGTGCGCCCGTATCGAACAGACCGAAGCGTTCCACGCTGGTAGCGCCGATATTGGCGATAAAGATGTATACCACGCCGAGTAATGCTACGGCAATAGCCCCTACCTCCATCACGGTTTTCGTAATGACGTCGCGAGAAGTAGCACCGCTGAGACGTACAAAATCGATAACAAGAATGGCGAACACCACCGATGCGAGAGCATCCATCGTGTTGTAACCGTCAAGGAAGCCCTGCAATACCGCTGTCGGTGCATCACCATAAGCCGGTTGCGGCACACTATAGCCGCCAAGAGGCGTAATAAATGATTTTACAATCAGCAGCAAAATAACAAGAAGCAATGCAGGGGTCAAAATATTGCCGATACGGTTAACCAATTTTTGAGGACTGATGGACAACCATAAAGATAATCCAAAGAAAATAGCTAAAAAAATAGGCTCCATATTCATGTTCAAGCCTTCTGTAAAAGGCTTGATTGCAATTTCATAAGCAACCGTGCCCGTACGAGGTATAGCAAACATCGGTCCGATACTCAAGTAAAGAGCAACCGTATATAGCAGTCCGTAAATCGGATGTACACGGCCCGCTAATTCCTCTACATCCTTACAACCGGAGTAACCCATGGCCACAACGCCTAAGAGCGGCAACCCTACACCTGTCAATACAAAGCCGAGCAAAGCCCAGCCTACATTATCACCGGCGTGCTGACCGAGCGCTGCCGGAAAAATCAAATTACCTGCTCCGAAGAACAACGCAAATAACATCATGCCTATAGCCCAATACGCTCGGGTAGACAGATTACCTGTTCCATCCATAAAAATTGTACCCCCTTTAGGTCGTATATAATAATACTTTATATTATATACAATTAAAGGGGTGATACACAATATAAAATCCAATATCCATGTACACAACTATTTCTTGCGTATAAAAACCTGTACATCATAAAATGTGCTGCCCCAGCCTTCATCGGTCGGACGATCGGCGGTCAATACATTAATACCATACTCAGGGTCGCTACATTGAGATTGCCACCACACGCCGAGGGTCACCAACGTACCGCGTTGCACATCTTCATCATGATAAGCTTTAATCTTGACGGAGCCGCGTTGATTATAAATTTCCACCTCATCGCCGTCTTCGATACCATAAGCCTTTGCATCATCGGGATGAATCCGCAATTTCATCAACTCCGGATCATCAAAATCAAGCTCGCAGAAACTGGAGTCAAGAATTCGTATATCATTTCCGATAATGAGCCAGAACGGTGCATCATCACCATATGGAGACATATACCGGATTAAAGGCTCCATATCATTCGGATTATATAATTCAATTTTACCTGACGGCGTTTTAAAATCGAGCTTATAATTATCGGGCACCGTCATTTCTACGGGCTCCCCGTCAAGAATACGATTCTGATCTTTCACCGATACACGGTCCGACGTCCGCACAATGCGCTCAATCAGATCCCGTTCCGTGAAAGTAAAAAATTCATCATCCAATCCCATACGACGGGCCAGTTCCGAAATGACCTGCCAATTGGAGCGGGACTCGCCGACCGGATTAATCGCTTTATAGCCGGTACCGATTGTATAATGTCCGTACGAATTATATATATCATCATGTTCAACCGACGACGTGGCCGGCAAAATAACATCAGCGTATTTACATGTATCCGTAAAGAACCGCTCGTGAACGACAGTAAACAAATCATCGCGCATGAGCCCTCGACGCACTATATTCTGATCCGGCAATGTAATAGCCGGATTTGACGAGAATATATAAAGACTGTGCACCGGTGTTCCTTCCGGTTCCGTCAACATCGAGCCAAGCTTGATCATCGGCATGAACCGTTTCGCCGGAGCATTAACTTGCGGTTGCTGCATTGCCTGTTTTCCCACAAACTTACTGCCGCTGGCACTGGATAGAAGACCGCCACCTAAATGCTGCCACGCTCCAACAACTGCCGGCAATGCATTAATAATCCGGCAGGTCATACAGCCATTCCCGTATCTCGACAATCCGCTACCGAGACGAATAAACGGTGCCCGCGCCTTAGCATACGCATGAGCCAGCTCCGTCATACGCGCTGTGGATACACCGCAGATTTCAGATGCCCTTTCAGGGGTGAAATCTTTCAATACCTTATCGACCAGATCCGCATATCCCTGTACATATCGCTCAATAAATGTCGTATCATCAAGCCCGTCGCGATAAATGATGTGCATCATTCCCAATGCCAGTGCCCCGTCCGTACCCGGCTTCACATATACACATTCATGAGCCTGACTGAAGGTATATGTCTTATGCGTATCAATAATCCATACACGAGCACCGCTTTTCTTCGCCACGTTCACATCGTGCAGAATATGAACGTCCGTAGCCGAAGCATTAATTCCCCACAGTATAATAAGATCACTATGTTGCGCCTCTTGAGGTTTAATCGCTAACGTATCACCATAAACGGAACGGAATCCGGCCTGCTTTGCGGGCGAACAGATGCCTCTGTCCTGATCCGTGGCACCGATTCGACGAAAAAAATAATCTGCCGCAGCGCTTTGAACAATCCCCATTGTGCCCGCATAGGAATACCGCAATATGCTTTCACTGCCGTAAGTCTCAATAGTCTGTTCAAAATTATCCGCAATCATGGATAATGCCTCATCCCAGGATGTGCGTACATATTGAGACTCACCGACTCCCTTCCTGCCGATGCGCTTCATTGGATACCTGAGACGCAACGGCGAATGAATCGTCTGCTCGTAATGAACCATCTTCGGACACAAGGTGCCTCTTGTAAAAGCATGCTCCTTATTGCCTCGCACGGATATCAGCTTATCGTCTTCCACCGACAGGATAAGGCCACATGCATCGGGGCAATCATAAGGGCATACGGATTTATATTCTTTCATAATAAGCACCTCACTTATAAATTGTACAAACTATAGGATGTATATTTATATTATAATATAGGATTTATATAATAGGTGTAATCTTTGATACAATCCTGTTTCTTTCAGAATATACATCACTCACCGAAATGTATATCAATGCATTCAGTTATCACATTATATATATTACCTCATCATTAAATGTGATATATAAATTTGAACAATTCAATATTTATCGATATCTATCCATTATCATTCTTTCTATAATATTGAACAGATATAGTAATAATGCCTATAAAAATTCTGTAATTTTATAAAAAACACATCCATTGATGACTAAAAGTAATACCTATATGATTTTAGGTATAATCGGACATTATAAGAATGAATTACAGATTTTGTGATGAAAATCACCGTAGCTTATGCGTATTTAGTAATGTTATTCACTATGTAAAACTATTCAACATCACTTGTATCTGTGCTATACTGACAGTGTCATTTGAGAGGATATAGAGCTCACCGGATATCATGTAACGTTCATGGTTGTCGCGAAGTGGAGTTGGCTATATCAGGTACATTTTTCTGAAAAGAGGTTTTAACAATGGCAGACGCAAAAAACACTGTGTTATTCCCTTATGAAACACTAAAAAAATTAAGCATGGACGCTTTCCAAAAATTCGGTTTCACTGAAAAAGAAGCGGACATCATCCAAGATGTACTTTTAACTTCCGATTTGTTCGGTATTCAAAGCCATGGTATGCAACGTATGGTTCGTTACCACAAAGGTATCACTAACGGTTTGATCAAAATCGACGCTAAACCAGAAATTGTAAAAGAAACTCCAATCTCCGCAGTTATCGACGGTCATGACGGCATGGGTCAGTTATTGGGCCACAAAGCTATGGAAATGGCTATCGAAAAAGCTAAAAAATCCGGTGTTGGTATCGTATCCGTACGTAACTCCAATCACTACGGTATCGCCGGCTACTATGCTAAAATGGCATCCGACCAAGGCTTAATCGGTTTCTCCTGTACGAACTCCGAAGCAATCATGGTTCCTGTATATGCTCGTAAAGCTATGCTCGGTTCCAACCCTATCGCTTGGACTGTTCCGGCTGATCCTGTTGACTTCTTCTTCGACTGCTCCACTACTGTTGTAACTCGCGGTAAACTCGAAATGTACAACAAAATGGGCAAAGCTACTCCAGACGGCTGGGCTGTTAATAAAGACGGCGTTCCTTCCACTGATGCAGCTGAAGTATTGGGCAACATCTCCCGTCATGAAGGCGGCGGTATCCTTCCTCTAGGCGGTGCTACTGAAGTTCTTGGCGGCCATAAAGGTTATGGTAACGGCATGATTGCTGAATTATTCTCCTCCATCTTGTCCCAAGGCGGCACTTCCAACAAATGTATGGTTGGCGGTAAATCCAATATCTGCCACGGCTTCATGGCTATCAACCCTGAATTCTTCGGCGACCCAGCTGAAATCAAAAAACACTTCTCTCAATTCTTACAAGAATTACGTGAAGCACCTAAAGCTCAAGGTCAAGATCGTATCTACACTCATGGTGAAAAAGAACACGAATCCGTTGCTAAAGTTAAAGCAGAAGGTATCCCTGTTCTTAACGGTACAATGCTTGAAGTTCAAGACCTTTGCAACGAATTAGGCCTTGATTTCAAATCCTACTTTGGCGATTATGTACCAGAAGCTCCTGCTACAATGTTCAAAGGTAACTACTAATATCTTAAGTTAGTATTGGCCCTGACACGGACATGTAGTTAGTACAGAAAGGGGACATAAACACTGTTTATGTCCCCTCTCTTATGTTTTAACCTCTCACAACGATGAGGTTAAAAATTTTTAGAGATTATATCACTTTTTGCGATAAGTATATCTATTAATATGTTGTAACTTCTTATTTTTGCTGAACTTTTACAAAATTATATAATAGCATTTTACTCATCAAATAATTTGATTAACACTACATCGTCCTGTTAAGCATATAAAAATTTTTATTTTATCGAAAGGATGATTTTAGAAATGAGTGCTATCACCGTTTTATTAGCGTTAGCGCCTATCATTTGGTTAATCGTAGCATTATCCATCTTGAAATTACCGGCATGGCAAGCAACCACTGTTGCCGCAATCGGTTCTTTTGTTATCGCCATTACAGCATTCCAAGCTGATCCATTCCACATGGCGACAGGCGCCCTCGAAGGTGCCGCATTGGCCCTTTGGCCAATCCTATTAGTTATTACAGCTGCTATCTTTGTTTATAACTTGGTAGTATACACAAAAGCCATGGAAACAATTAAAACCATGCTTTCTTCTGTAACATCTGATACTCGTGTACTTGCATTATTATTAGCATGGGGTTTCGGTGCTTTCATGGAAGGTATGGCCGGTTTTGGTACTGCCGTTGCAATTCCTGCTGCTATGATGGTTGCCGTAGGTTTCGATCCGCTAAAATCTATCATTGCATGTCTCGTTGCAAACTCCGTACCTACTACATTCGGTTCCATCGGTATTCCGACAACTACATTGGCATCTTTGACCAACCTTGATCCAAGTCATTTGGGTACATTCATTTCTGTACAATTATTCTTACTCAACTTGATTGCGCCATTCTTTGTTGTTATGATCATCGGTGGCGGTATCAAAGCATTGAAAGGCGTATTCCTCGTTACCTTGCTTTCCGGTTTAGCATTAGCGGTTCCTGAAACAGTAATCAATGCCGTAATGGGTCCTGAATTGTCCGTAATCTCCGCCTCCATCGTAATCATGGCGGTTATTATTATCTGTGCAAAAATCATGCCTCCTAATGACCCTGAATACGCAGTTAAACAGACAGGAGAAACTCCTAAGGTTTCCGGTGGTGAAGGCCTTGTAGCAGCTATGCCGTTCATTTTAATCTTCGTATTATTGTTATTAACTTCTAAATTATTCCCTGCAATCAACGGACCTTTAGCATCTATTAAGACTTCTGTACCAATCTACACAGGTCAAGGTGCTAAACCTTATACATTCGTATGGATTGCAACTCCCGGTATCATGATTTTCATCGCCGGTATTGTTGGCGGTTTCATCCAAAAAGCAAAAGCCGGTGAAATCTTCGGTACATTGGGTAGCACTGTTAAGAATTTGAAATTCACATACCTTACTATCATCACGGTTGTTATGACAGCTAAATTGATGACGTATTCCGGTATGACTGCAGATATCGCAAAAGCAATGGTTGCCGGTACGGGTACCTTATATCCGCTATTCGCTCCTATCGTAGGTGCATTGGGTGCGTTCCTGACCGGTTCCGGAACAAACTCCAACGTACTGTTCGGCCCGCTTCAAATCGCTGCGGCTCAAGGCCTAACCCCTGCAAACTGGGAAGACCTCGGCTTCTGGTTGGCAGCCGTTAACTCCGGTGCAGCCGGTATCGGTAAAATGCTGTCTCCACAATCCATTGCAATTTCCATCGGTGCCGTAGGTCCTGCTTTGAAAGCATATCTGGAAAGCCATAAGGAAATCAGCGCCGAAGAAGCTCATAAATTAGAAAACGAAGTACAGGCGAATGTTATCATGAACAGCGCTTTCAAATACTTCCTCATCTTCATCGTTATGCACGGCTGTATCTCCTACTTCGGTCAGCATTTCATCCATGAAATCCATCATATATTCTTCTAAACATATACATAAAAAGGAACGGTTCCACGAGCTGTTCCTTTTTATTATGAAGGATCTTATAATCGCGATCAAACATAAATCTATAGAATTTTCAGCTCAATCATGATAAAATATTTGAGTCAAAACATTACATGCAGTCTGCGAAACACGATTCGCAGGCTTTTATTTTTCCCATTTCTCGTATAGGAGGATTCTATGACACAGCAAAACTCTACTAAAGTTTCCTTTATCCTGGTATTCTTTCTCGGTCTATTAACAGCCATAACACCATTGGCAACCGACATGTACCTGCCATCCTTACCGATTATGCCCGGCGAACTCAATACATCCGCCTCCAATATTCAAATGACCATCGGCATCATGACTTTCGGTATCGCCTTGGGACAGCTCTTCGGAGGTCCTATCAGCGATACTCTGGGCCGTAAGACACCACTTATTATCGGAAATCTATTATGCGTTATTTCCGGTATTATCTGCGCCTACGCACCAAGCATCGAAATACTGTTATTGGGTCGTTTTCTACAAGGTTTAACCGGATCTGTAGGAGTCGTTATCGCCAAGGCCATCGCCCGTGACTTTGCA
The DNA here is from genome assembly GCF_900187285.1 of Veillonella rodentium. Classification (NCBI taxonomy): domain Bacteria; kingdom Bacillati; phylum Bacillota; class Negativicutes; order Veillonellales; family Veillonellaceae; genus Veillonella; species Veillonella rodentium. The sequence continues at coordinate 1,797,311 of NZ_LT906470.1, forward strand.
TCGGGACCAGAGCTGACAAAACTCTTTGCGCTACTCATGATGGTCAACGGATTGGCCCCTGTATTGGCACCGCTTATCGGCGGGCAACTGCTGCTGTTCACCACATGGCGCATGATTTTTGTCATTTTGGCGGTATTCTCCTTTATCTTATTGATAGGGTCGTTCTTATTTCGTGAAAGCTTATCGAAGGATCAACGTGTTACCGGAGGTGTGAGCACAGCCTTGACTAATTATGTCAAACTCATTAAAGACAACGCCTTCCTAGGCCAAACTCTAATTCAATTCTTTGCATTCGGTGCCTTCTTTGCCTATATTTCAGGTTCATCCTTTGTATATCAAAATATATTCCGACTATCTGCACAAGAATTCAGTTACCTCTTCGGTATCAACAGCTGCGGCATCATCTTAGCCAGCTTCATCAGTGCTAAAGTAAGCAACGTCATAACAGATCGTCAGCTGTTATCATTCAGCCTTTGGCAACTCACCATCGGGTCCATATTATTTTTAACGGCTATGCTCCTTGAGTGGCCGCTCATACCTGTATCAATCATCTTGTTCTTTACAGTATGCACTGTCTCCCTATTCGGTTCCGCCTCTTTTTCCATGGCGATGACAAAATACGGAAAACTCGCCGGTAGCGCATCCGCCGTACTCGGTTTCGCTAATATGTTTTCTGCCGGTATCGTATCTCCACTCGTTGGTATAGGCGGAGAACATACAGGGGTGCCCATGGGGGTAACAATGCTAGTATGTGCAGTGCTTTCCTTATTGTGCCTATATGAATTAGTAGAAAAAGAATAATCTCTTTTATACATTTATGTGAGCCCCACAATGGGGCCCGACTACAACAGAATACTATTAGTATATAAATAAGATACCCCTTTCCTTGCTCAGTACGTCACTACGTTCCGTAAAATCGCTTCGGAAAGGGGTATCTTATTTATATTAACACTAACTATGGAGGCATCCCATTGAGGGGCTATACAGTTAAATTAAAATCAACTAATTTTTTTACAAATAGACTAAGCACCATAACGGAAAGCACATGCTCAACTGATTGTAGAGAAAAGGGGCTGTTTTGTTACAGCCCCCTCCCTCTACCATCTGCACTAGTTATATTTTCAATGGGACTGCTTCATATATACAGTTATAAAAAGAGACTACCTATACCGATGCGCGACTTAGCTCGCTTTGGAGCGCGGAGGTATAGGTAGTCTCTTTTTAATTAAATTATCGATATGTAACGGGACCCCATTGAAAATATAACGGAATACTCATTTACTCGAACATTGTAGACAATAACAGTTTCAAACGATTTGCTTGATTTACCGCACTGGAGCCTGGATCGTAATCGATGGCGGCAATGCGCACGTCCGGATAGGCGGCGGATAGTGTTTTCACCATGCCTTTACCGGTTACGTGGTTTGGCAGACAGCCGAACGGTTGCAAGCACACGACCTGTTTAGCACCTTTTTCGATGAGATCAATCATATCACCTGTGAGGAACCAGCCTTCACCGCATTGGTTGCCGAGATCGATAAAGTGAGACGCTTCTTTCGCCACCTTCGTCATCCGTTGTAACGGATCAAAGTGTTTCGACGCAGCAACGGCCTTAGCATATGGTAAACGATATAATTCGAGCGCTTCACGGGCCAAGGTACCGAAGAAACCGGACAACCATGTACCGTCCAGATGCTTAGCGCGATAGGTGCTGTCCATTGCACAGTACAGGAAGAAGTCAAGCAGGCCGGATGTAACGACTTCGCCACCTTCTTTTTCAATGAGTTCATTGATATGGTTATTAGCGCTCGGATGGAATTTAACGTAAATTTCCCCTACGACACCGACGCGAGGTTTCTGTACCTTTTTATCTACCGGAAGATTATCAAAATCATTGACAATTTCCTTGATGTATTTGCTATACTGACGAAGGCTCGCCGAAGTAATATTCTTGCGAAGCTTTTCAACCCAGTAATTACATAATGCATCGGTAGAGCCGGGATTCGTTTCATACGGACGTGTAGCCAGTACGCATTGCATGAGGGCATCGCCGTATACGACAGCCTGAATCATACGATGCAGGAAGCCCTTAGTCAATTTGAAGCCCGGCTGACGTTCCATAGCACTCGCATTGAGGGATAGAATCGGAACCTGCTTCATGCCGGCATCGATGAGGGCTTTACGCAAGTAACCGATATAGTTCGTCGCACGACAGCCGCCACCTGTTTGAGAGATGATAACAGCGGTTTTATTTACATCGTATTTACCGGATAACAACGCGGACATGAGTTGCCCTATGACGATGATAGCCGGATAACAAGCATCATTATTGATATATTTAAGGCCTACTTCGATATCATCCCGAGTCGGAGCCGGCAACAAATCAAAATCATAGCCTTCACTCTGAAGAACAGGTTCCAAGAGGCTAAAATGCAACGGTGACATTTGAGGCACCAGAATTTTGTACGTCTTGCGCATTTCCTCAGTAAACACGACGCGGTTATAATCATAAGCCGGCGTTTGATCCACAACGACCTCTTCCGGAGCCTCAGGATTATGATGACGTCTCAAGCTGCGTTCCATTACGGATTGTAATGAGCGCAAACGAATCGTAACAGCGCCGAGATTCGTACCTTCATCAATCTTCAATAATGTATGAATCTTATGTTTTGCTGAAAGTATGTCTTTCACCTGATCGGCTACGATAGAATCAAGGCCGCAACCGAACGAGTTAAGCTCAACAATTTGGAATCCTTCCGTACGACTCACAAATTCAGCTGCACGATATAGACGGCTATGGTATGACCATTGATCGACAACGCGCAGATGTTTGATTTCATTGCCGAGAGGTGCTACCCCATCCTCGGTGAGGACAGCCATCCCGAGGGATGTGATAAGTTCAGGAATACCGTGGTTGATACCGGAATCCAAATGGTACGGACGCCCCGCCAACACGATGGTCGGAATCTGTTCCGCTACGAGACGGGATACAGTTTTCTTTGTAGTTTCTCGATACGAAGCCTTACAGTTTTCCTGCTCTTCCCAAGCCTTTTCGACAGCATTGGCAATATCCTTTTTCTTGAGATCAAGGAAATCCAATGCTTTCACAAGGGCGGGAACAAGAGATTTCTTATCCGCCAACGGCAGGAACGGACTATGAAACGGTGTATCACCAAGTACATCCTGCATGTTGTTTTTAATCAGTTCCGGATAGGAAATAACCATCGGACAGTGATAATTATTGTCTCGGCTGAACTCCTTAGGCCCATGTTGCACACATGGATACCATATAAAGTCCACCTGAGAATTCGCCAAATCGCGAATATGACCGTGTACAGCCTTCGCCGGATAACATGCCGTATCGGACGGAATCGTATCGATAGCCTTGTTATACTGATCCTTGGTGGTGTAATCGGATAAGATGACTTCACAACCTAATGTATTGAAGAATGTGAACCAGAACGGAAAGTCCTCATACATATTGAGCACGCGAGGAATGCCGACACGCAACTTACCTTCAAATTCCGGAATATTTTTCTTTAAGTAGTAGTCGAAATAACGACGTAATTTGACCTCTACCAAGTTCGGCACCGGTTTTCGCGCCTCCTGAATCATATCGCCCGCACCGCGATCACAACGGTTACCCGTCACATAGGTACGCCCGTCTGAGAAGGCATTAATGGTGAGCATACAGTTATTGGAGCATAGACCGCAATTGCGCATCGTCGTTGACACCTGCAATGATGCGAGCCCTTCGCTATCGAGCAATGTGCTGTTCTGAGTTTGGAGGTCTTCTGCCGTTTCAGCCGCAAGCAACGCCATGCCATAAGCCCCCATCAATCCGGAAACATCAGGCCTGATCACCTCTACGCCCATCAATTTTTCAAAGGCGCGCAGTACGGATTCGTTGTAAAACGTACCGCCTTGTACAACGATATGGTCGCCCAGTTCTTTAGGATCTTTTACCTTGAGAACCTTGTAAAGGGCGTTTTTAATAACGGAATACGCAAGGCCGGCCGCAATGTCCTGTACCGTGGCACCTTCCTTTTGAGCCTGCTTTACCTTGGAGTTCATAAATACCGTACAACGGGACCCCAGATCGATCGGCAACGGTGCCAACAGGCCTTCCTTGGCGAACTGGTCGATAGGAATGCGCAGACCGGTCGCGAATGTATCGATGAAAGAACCGCAACCGGAGGAACAGGCTTCGTTCAATACGATATCCTCAATATAACCGTCACGAACCTTACAGCATTTCATATCCTGTCCACCGATGTCCAGGATAAAGGACACATCAGGGCAGAAAAAACGGGCCGCCCGATAATGGGCCATCGTTTCCACTTCCCCGATATCGATACCGAGGGCGCGTTTCAAGAAAGCTTCGCCATAGCCGGTAACACCGGAATGAGCGATATAAGCCCTCTTCGGCAACTGTTCATATATTTTTTCAATGATTTCTCGGGATTTTTCTAACGGTTTTCCGTGGTTAGGGCCGTAATGAGAGAAAATAATTTCCTTATTGCTGTTAATCAGCACTACTTTCAGCGTTGTCGACCCTGCATCGATACCGAGATAACAAGGTCCTTCAGCATCCTCGATATTCGCTTTCGGAGTCACCGCCTTCGCGTGACGCGCACGGAATGCCTCCAGCTCCTGCTCATTGGCAAACAGCGGATCAATACGGTCCGTCGCCTCCATAGGCTCGCCGATAAGGTTACCGATTTCCTTCGTCAACTGACCTACCGTGATGTCGCGACAGTCCTCTTTCATCAACGCAGCCCCTAATGCGACGAAAAGCTCGCCGTTCTCAGGAATAATGCGATGTTCCTCATCAAGATTCAATGTATCGCAGAAGCATTGGCGCAATTCGGACAAGAATGTCAACGGACCGCCGAGAAAGGCCACATTACCTTCAATTTTATGACCACACGCAAGACCTGCAATCGTCTGATTTACAATGGCCTGGAATACGGATTTCGCGATATTCTCATGAGATGCGCCTTGGTTCAGCAACGCCTGCACGTCTGTCTTGGCGAAAACACCGCAACGCGCCGCAATCGGATAAACCGTATCGGCATTCATCGCCAACTGGTTGAGACCGGATGCATCCGTTTGCAATAATGTCGCCATCTGATCGATGAAAGCACCCGTACCCCCTGCACAGGAACCGTTCATTCGATGCTCAGCGGTCTGACCTAAATAGGTTACCTTCGCATCTTCACCGCCTAATTCGATGATGACATCCGTCTGTGGATATAAAGCCTTAATGGCCCGCGTTTCCGCAATAACCTCTTGTACAAACGGTACACGCACCTTTTCAGCCATAGCCATACCGCCGGATCCCGTAACAGATACATGTACCGGTGCATCTTCGTAACCCACTTGAGCCTCTTGAAGCAAAGTATGTACGGTATCCAAAATGTTAGCATAATGGCGAATATATTTTTTATACAAATAATTATCTTGTTCGTCCAATAATACGACCTTAACAGTCGTAGACCCCACATCAATCCCCATGCGTAGCATGTGTTGCATAGATACCTCTCTTTATGATAACCGTATGATTCAATCAAAATCATACTTTCTTACGTGAAAGTAACGCGTATTAACTACGCCCTTACATATAATCCAATGAAATTAAACATAAGTAAGCTTTCACAGTAACACCTAACCTTCACAAGAACATCTAATTTTTTAAATATCCTATACTTATATTATACAACAAATACAGCTAAAATCTAAGTTTTTCTATATTACAATGAGTTATAAAGAATATGCCTAATTTGATTTACAACGCCAAATTCGTTATAGGTTTTATAAATTATTATATCATTATAATATAAAAATAAAGTATCTATTGATACCTTTAATTAATTTATAATAAAAAGAGACTTCAATGTGATATGTGTTACGCTTTTTATCTATAGAACAAAAACATTATAAACTCTGGCTTTACAAAACACCTTCATATACGCCTCTATTCTATCAGAAACTCATCACCTAGAACGCGGGAATGATTGCTCCGCTGTAATGTTCCTGAATAAATTTCTTAACCTCAGGAGATTGTAATGCTTTCGCCAGTTTCTTAATAGACTCCTTATTTTCGTCCCCCGGGTTTACGGAAAGAAGATTTGCATATGGAGAGTCCGCCTTTTCTACGAACAGACCATCCTTTGTAGGGTTAAGGCCTGCCGGCAATGCATAGTTTGCATTGATAACAGCCGCATCCAAATCTTGAATCGAACGAGGTATTTGAGCCGCTTTCAACTCTACAATTTGGATATTTTTCGGATTGCTCGTCACATCAAACGGTGTATTAGTCAAACCCGTCGGATCCTTCAATGTTACAAGGCCCGCACTTTGCAATAAGAGAAGTGCGCGGGCACTATTCGTCGGGTCGGATGGAATAGCAACCTTTGCTCCATTCGGTAAGTCTTTTAAATCTGTAATCTTTTTAGAATAAATTGCCAAAGGTTCAATGTGAACCGGTGCCAAACTTACAAAGTTCGTCCCATGGTCACGGTTGAAATTATTTTGATACGGAATATTCGCAAAGAATATACAGAAGGATAACTAATATCTATAACCACATATTTACAGTTTCATCAAATCCGCCATCGTGCCTACACTGACAAACATATATTGTATTGTTTTCAACAGTTGCACCATCAAAATAGCTCCTGTGCCTTCGCCCATCGCCATCTGAGCCTGTATCGGCACCATATCCCGACTAAGTCCTAACTCCGCAAGGGCCAGCTCCATACCGGGTTCACGAGAAAAATGGGACGGCAAGGCATAGGCTTTCACCATCGCATTTAAACGCACCGCACACGCTGCCGCCACAGCTGATATGAAACCATCGATAACAAAGGGACAGCGCAATTCTGTACAGGCTATCATCGCCCCTGTCATAGCGGCAATGTCAAAGCCGCCCACATGAGCCACAATCTGATGAACTCTATTGATTTCATTACTCGCCGTAAAATATTCTTTATGTTTCTCAAGTACAGAACAGACGAAATCAATTTTTCGCTTCATCAAATCCGGCTTATCAGGCCATGACCCGGGACCTACCGTGTTTTCAGGCTCGACGCCCAGCAGTGCGGATAACACACAAGCGGACGTAGTCGTATTGCCCAGCCCCATTTCACCAAAGGAAAATAGATTAGCCCCCTGCTCTGCATAATGCCGAACCCGTTCATAGCCGGCCTGAAAGGCGCGATTAAATTCCTCTTTTGACATAGCGCTATGATGCAAAATATTCTTCGTCCCCTTCGCCACCTTACAATCTATGCCGATGCCTTCATCACAAGCGATTCCCACATCGACAACCTCATAGGGAATATGATTAAATTTGCAGAAATGAGTAACCGCCGTATTGCCCAGCACCATATTTCTGGACTGCTTTTGAGTCACCTCATAATTGTAGCCTACGCACCCCTCCATATTGCATCCGTTATCGGCTGCAAAAATGATATGTTGCGGTCGAACAGCTCCGTCAATGCGCCCCCAAGCCGTACAAATCCTACGGAAATATGCTTCCCATAAACCGAGACCGCCCGGAATGAGGCACTTCGACTGAATAAATTTATTCAATTGTTGCTCTATAGGTGTTGTTACTTTATCTTTCATGCTATTTTCAGACCGTAATATACCGACCGGCCTTCTATTCCTTCGACATTATTTTATATGAAAGTATATCACAGATGATATAGCCAGCAATATGACTATTTACTAGTATTCCGTTTATGTTTACATTCTACCTTTAAATACTTATTACGTCACAAAAAGGTTATTCCCATAACAGAATAACCTTTTTTGTGTGCGTACATCATTATATTTGTTCTTCAATATATTTATATACTTAATATCTATATACGCATCTACGCACCTCTATACATCAGTATATAAATATATTCTACTTAACGTCTAATTTATACGCCTTGAAATTGAGGCATATCTCCATCGGAGTCGTCCAGCTTACCTTGAAGATCATGGTCAACCATCGCGCATACGGATGCATCGGACCAAACGTTTTCAGCGGTTTCAATCATATCGATAATGGTATAAATCGGCAAGATGATACCGAGCAGTCCGATTGGAGCACCGATTGAACTCATCAAGGATAAGGTCAGGAAATAGCATCCCATCGGAACCCCCGCATTACCGATAGCGGCAAGAACGGCAATAAATAGCCATGCCACCATCGTGCCGATGGTCAACTCAATACCCGCATTTTGCATTACAAACAGGGATGTAACGAGTATGAAAGCTGCACAGCCGTTCATATTGATGGTTGTACAGATCGGCAGTACGAAGCGCGCCACTGCAGGATGTGCTTTCAGATTATCCTCGGCGGACGCCAATGTTACAGGCAATGTTGCGGCCGATGATTTTGTAAATAATGCAACCGCTACGGCCGGAGACATCTTACGAAATACGTCAACCGGGTTTAAACCGCGGAACAGTAGAAACAACGGGATTACGATAAAGAATTGAATTAAGTTCCCGCCGATAACAACAGCGGTGTATTTACCTAATGCACCTACGATGACACCGGCCTCAATTTGTGCGGACAATTGCCCCGCAAAGGCAAGAATACCGATCGGCAACACATAAAGCAATGCTTTAATCAAGGTGAACAATAATTCCTGTAAACCGAACAAGACTTTCAATACCGCCTCGCGACCTTCCGTACGAGGCATAAAAGCAAAAGCCAGACCGACAGAAGCGGAAATGAACATCACGGACAATACATTTGCCTGCAGGTACGGTTGCAAGATATTGTTAGGGATTACGGATAAGAAGTGATCGTAATACGTTACGGCGCCCAATTTTTCAGGCACCTGAGCCGCCCCTGCGCCGATTACATCCAATGGTAAATTACCCGGCGCAATCCAGAGATACAAGCCGAGACCGACGGCGGCGGCACAAATTGTAGTCAACAACGTATAAACTACAGCATGACCGAAGATACGGCCCGTATCCTTTTTAGCGCCCAGCATAGACAATGTGGTAATAACCGCTAATGATACGGTCGGTATCGCAATAAACTGGAACAACCGCGTAAACACAGCGGCAATGAAATTGAAAAGATCATTGAGCACAGGAATATGCTGCCAGCCCAGGATGGCGCCAATGATGAGCGCCCCCATCCACAAGATAAACTGGCGCAACTTACCTTGGCCTCGACTCTTTAAGGTAATCTCCTGCGCTAAGGCATCAACTTTTTTATTATTCTGCTCTACCATAAAACACCTCACAATAAACTACTAAGAGAGACTATAAAACTCCAATCCTATAAACCGGAAACCATAAATTTTTCGGTCTCTTTGTAAAACCCATTATAAAGATATGCTTTAATGATGTCAATAATAACAAAATCACATCATTTTCTCATACAACATTTCAATATCCTCACGGCTCACATCAGCCATAGTATTTGCCAGATTCCCCGCCGCTACGACGTATACATTATCGACGAGCCAGGAGATATCCTGTTTGGTAAATCCTAGTTTCGTAAGGTTCGTCGTTAAGTCCAGCTCATTCACCACGCTTCGTAATGCCTCACCGAGTTCAGATCCGTCCCCATGATTAAAAATACATGCTAAAGCACCAAACTTCTCCGGATTCCCGTTCCATGTATAGTCCACCACAACAGGTTCAATCACGGCCAGACCGACGCCATGCGTAATATCTTTAAGACCACTGGCCGGATGCTCCATGCCGTGTCCAAGTGTTACACCGGCCGTATTGATGACCATACCGCCGATTGTGCTGGCAAGGGTTACCGATTCCCACGCATGTTTACATTGTTCATCAGATAGTGTACCGGCCTGTCCGTTAGCAACGGCTTTCACATGACGATAAAGAGGCACCAGGTATTGTGCCAACAATGTTACCGCATGGTGTGCCAACGCATCCGTAAAAGGCTGCGCCGTTTTCGACGTGTACGCCTCGATGTTATGACACAACGCATCAAATCCGACAGATGCCAATATATGCGGCGGCATCGTTCCCATTACACCGGGATCCACTATGGATACCTTCGGTACGATGGTATTGCAACGCAAGGATTTTTTATCACCCGTCTCCGGATTCGTCAATACGCCAAAGCCGTTCCCTTCAGATCCCGTGCCACATGTCGTCGGGATGACTACGAGGGGAAGTGCATTCTCACTCGTTTTCCGATTGAAAATATAATCGTTAATATCCCCGTCGTTCACCGCCATGAAGGCAATGCCTTTTGCACAGTCCATGATAGATCCCCCACCGATAGCGAGGACCATGTCACATTCTTCAGACTTGGCTAATGCGGCGCCGTCCAAAGCCGTCGTTGTCAACGGATTAGCATCGACCTTGTCAAACAATACATGATCAATATGTGCCGCATCAAGCTTTGCCACTACGCGATCATATAAACCGGACTTTTTGGCACTGGTCCGCCCCGTCACGATGAGTGCTTTGTTGCCGTATGCTTTCACATACTCGGAAACACTGTCCACCTTGTTCCAACCGAATTCAATATGCACCGGCAAAAAATATGAAAACTCCATTGCGCTACCTCTTTTCTATTAACATCCATGTCTTACCGCTATTGTAATGTAATTCACTATACATGTAAAACCTCAAAAATCTCATAGGACTTTCACCACAAAACAAGTATACTATGTATAAGCTGGAGACTATATGTTTAGAAGGAGAACAACCTATGAAATTTGCACTGACGCATTTATGGTCATCATTGAAAAACCTGGCAAAAGATTCGCCCCTGTTATTAATTCTGATCATTCTGTTTTCTTGCACGCCGTTCTACATTAATACTGACTGGTTTGCCCAGATAGATACTATATTCTACGTAATGTATTCGGTCATCATCATATTACAATCATATATAACGCGCGAACGAAGGTATTCCCTATTATTCACCATAGTCAGTATTATCATCGCCGCAGGATTACATACAATTTATAAAACATACCAGGATATACCTGGCATTAAAATGGCCATCGAAAACATGACAGCCCTCTGGCTGTATTCCATGATTACCCTCTATTTCACGTCCGCCGACGGCCACTATATAGGGGAAATCATCAATCGGCTCAAGCGTATCGGTATCACCATCGTTTCCTCCCTGCTGTACAACATCATCATTGCCATGAGTTTGTGGTTCTTATATATCATTTTAGGCGATGTCTTTCCCTTTAAGGAGGCCACGTTCAAGGTATTGGTATCAATCAACCTGTTTATCTGTACGACCATGATCTGCTCGTACAGGGAATCCCCTGAAGGTCCTCCCGAACCGGGTTCATTCTTTACCGTTGTGTTCGGCGTTATTATCCCTAAGGCGTCAATCATAACGGGCATCCTTGCGAACATCTATCTAGTTTTAATTCTGTTGGGTCTTCGCGATGACACGCGATTCCTCTACACATATTATCCGTATGTGTCGCTGTTCTATCTGTTCTACTTGGCCAGTTTCAGATCTACTGAAAGAAGCAAAACACAGCAGCTGCTCTGTTTCTTTTTCATTACGTTGACACTGTTGTGCTTATGCCTCATCGGCAAACGCGTTATTAATGAACCTGTGCTTTGGCTCAACACGATTTACGTTGCCGCCTTCAACTTGATTTTCCTCGCCTACAACCTCTATTCCCTTGTAAAACGATTAACGCCGTCAGTACATACGTCTATCATGGCACTCGCGTTAGGGGCTGTCCTCTTAATGCCTGTCATAGGTTACACATCCTATATGAAATTTACCACCTACGATTACGATGGTGAAAGCTGGCAGCCGCATCTGGATATTGCCAGAACCTTCTCACCGGATTACAGTGCCTACAAAGTACAAAAAGACGATGAAATGAAAGCGAAACAGGAGGAATCTGAAAATACGATCAAGCTGCAAACAATCAACTTCAAAGCGATTGAGCAGCCCGAGATTGTTTCCATCGGGGACTACAATAATTTCATTTCCCATATCGAATTGAAATTATATGAGCCCACCACACGTACAGCGGAAACAGCTACTGTCGACTTCAGTACAATCAAATTCAATCTGGTCAATGACGGGAAGGATTTAGAGGTATTTTTACCGAACGGCATCATGGAAACTCACCATATCTATGATACGCTCCTTACTATCGACAAAAATTCTACAAAACCGGTCGTTATTGAAGGTACCGACTATAGACTTTATATCTATTCCTACTTCTTTAACGAGTACGGAACGCGTAGCATTACATTTAGTGTATTATACAAATAAGTGATTCTACCTGACATTCTCAATCTATATCGATTACTGTGAATTAACTTTATTGATATTTTTCTAAATGTCAATATTGAATATATAGAATTTTTTCGCTATAATCGTAACATACTGTATAAACCAAGTAAGAAAACTACCATATATAGTAGTTTTCTTATTTTTCTGATTAGACTTTCATTAAAGATAATTTATATTTTTCAGTCTAATCTTATGTATGCTTTAAATAACAGTTTTAAGACGTAAGGGGAACCATAATGGAGATTATGATCAAGAAACGGGATGGCCACGTCGAGCCGTTATCCGTTGAAAAAACGAAACGCATGATTGCCTTCGCATGTTTGGGGCTAGACTCTTGTGATCCGCTTGAACTGGAAATGGATGCGAAATTACAGTTCGTTGACGGCATGACCACCAAGGAAATTCAAAAAACACTCGTTCAAACGGCTATCGAAAAGGTTATCTCAAAAAAAGATGACGGTTTCGGCAACCAAGTCAACAAGATGAATCAGGATTGGCAATTCGTGGCGGCTCGCCTCTTCTTGTTCGATCTCTACAAGGAAGCTGCTATCACACGCCGTTACAAGGCATTCGGTTACGGCAACTTCCCGAACCTCGTGCAAATGCTGGTGGATGAAAAAAAATACGCCGACTTCTTCGTTACGGAATATACGCCTGACGAACTGCAGGAATTGGGCGATTACATCAAACCGAAGCGCGACTATCTCTTCAACTACGAAGGTCTTAAATTATTAGCGGACCGCTACCTGGTGAAAGGCTTCAACAAGGAAATTTTTGAATTGCCGCAGGAGCGTTTCATGGCTATCGCCATGCATCTCGCACTCGTAGAAGGCGACAAAAAAGTAGAATATGCCAAGGAATTCTACGACTTGATGAGTCAATTAAAAATGACGACGGCCACCCCCACATTGGCAAATGCGGGCACGCCGTTCCATCAGTTATCATCCTGCTTCATTTCCGGCGTGGATGATAATTTGTGGTCCATTTATGATGTAAACAGCAAATTCTCTCGCGTATCCAAGCACGGCGGCGCCCTCGGTATCTACCTCGGCAAAGTTCGCGCATTGAACTCCGACATTCGAGGCTTCAAAAACTCCTCCGGCGGCGTTATTCCTTGGATTCGCCTGTACAATGATACAGCCGTCGCCGTAGACCAGTTAGGCAAACGTAAAGGCGGCGCAACAGTAACACTCGACATCTGGCATAAGGACTTCTATGAATTCGTGGAACTTCGCACGAACAATGGCGACGATCGTCGTAAGGCCCACGATATTTTTCCTGCCGTATCCATTCCGAACATCTTCATGGAACGCATGATAGCACGCGAAAACTTCACCCTCTTCGATCCTCATGAAGTATTAACCGTAAAGGGTTACTCCCTCGAGGACTACTTCGATACGGATGACGAAAAAGAATTTACGAAACGCTATATCGAGTGCGAACAGGATCCTAACTTACACGGCATCGAAGTGTCGGCGCTGGACATGATGAAAAAAATCATGCGTTCCGCCGTTGAAACAGGTACTCCGTTCATCTTCTTCCGCGATACGGTAAATGCGGCAAATCCTAACAAGCATGCGGGCATGATTTACGCATCCAACTTGTGCCATGAAATCGCTCAAAACGTAGGCTTTACAAACCTCGATGAAGAAATCATCAACGAAGACGGCAGCATCACGACGAAAACAAATACGGGCGACATGGTGACATGTAATCTGAACTCCATCAGCTTGGGGCGCATTACGGACGACGAATTGGAGGCGAACATCGCCCTTCAGATCCGAATGCTCGATAATGTTATTTCCATCAATCAGGCACCTGTACCGGAATCCCGCATAACATCCGATAAATACCGCGCCATCGGCCTCGGTACATCCGGTTATCACCACTACCTCGTCAACCACAAGATTCAATGGGAATCCGATGAGCACATCGAAATAGCGGATAAACTCTTCGAAGACATCGCTTTCTATGCGATTAAAGCGTCTATGGAGCTTGCTAAGGAAAAAGGTGCCTACCCTGCTTTCAAAGGGTCCGAATGGGAAACGGGTGAATATTTTACACGCCGCGGCTATACATCCGACCGATGGAACCAGTTGGCCAACGATGTAGCTAAATACGGCATCCGCAACGGTTATCTGATGGCTGTGGCCCCTACGGGATCCACCTCTAACATCGCCAATACCACGGCCGGCATCGACCCGATTTTTAAAAAATTCTTCATCGAAGAAAAAAAGGGTTCTTTCACACCGAAAACGGCGCCGGATTTGAACAACGAAACATTCTGGCTCTACAAAGAGGCTCATACCATCGACCAGCAATGGTCTATCAAGGCTTGCGGCGTTCGTCAACGTCACATCGACCAGGCACAGTCCTTTAACCTGTATATCACTCCGCAGATGAAGGCGAAAGAAATCCTTGACCTTTACATTGAGGCATATAAACAGGGGATCAAGACAATTTACTACATCCGCAACCAGTCCCTTGAAATGGACGAATGTACGAGCTGCTCTTCTTAATCGAGCAGCACCAGTTTCTGTGAAAGCCGGCATTCTGTGGAGACTTTCACCCATACTATAAATCTGATGACGACCTATATTCTATAGGTCGCATCGCTGTATACAGGAGATTATCATGGATAAAAAACTCATATTTAATGAAAACGGCGACCGCGGCACACAGGCCATGATTGGCGGCAACACGACCAATCTGCGCGAATGGAACCGCATCAAATACGACTGGGCGAACCAAATGTATCGCACCATGCTCAATAATTTCTGGATTCCTGAGGAAATTTCCCTGAACGAGGACGTAAAACAGTTCCCATACTTAACGGACAACGAACGTCGCGCCTTCGATAAAATCATTTCCTTTCTGAATTTCCTCGACTCTATTCAATCGGAAAACCTGCCTAACTTAAGCCGCTACATCACGGCCGCCGAAGTGGCATCCCTCTTGAACATCCAGGCGTTCCAGGAGGAAATTCACGCGCAAAGTTATTCCTATATTTTAGATACCGTAACGAATCCGATTACACGCGACAAGATTTATGACGAATGGCGTACGGACAAGACTCTGCTCGCCCGTAACCGCTTCATCGCCGACGCATACCAACGCTTCAGCGACGATCCGAGCGAAGCAAACCTTATTCACACGATCATTGCGAACTATATCTTGGAGGGCATCTACTTCTACTCCGGATTCAGCTTCTTCTACACCTTGGCACGCCAAGGCAAGATGACCGCTACATCCACGATTTTTAAATATATCAACCGCGATGAAGTGACACATCTTGTATTGTTTCAAAACATCATCCGCGAATTGCGCCGCGAACGTCCCGATCTGTTCACTCCTGAACTGGAATCAAAAATTACGGACATGATTCGCCAAGGTGCGGAAAATGAAATCGAATGGGGTCAATACATTACGGACGACAAAATCCTCGGCCTCAACAACGTCCTCATTGAACGCTACATCAAATACCTTGCGAACATCCGCTTAGAAGCGATCGGTTTGCCTCATCTATATCCTGAAGTCAAGGAAAATCCTATGGAATGGATTGAAAGCTTCTCCAATTTGAACAGTACGAAAACGGACTTCTTTGAAGCGAAAGTGACGAACTATACAAAGGCGGCGGCATTCGATTTCGACGATTTAGAATAATATAGTCAATTTTCTCTAATTTTATATGTATGAATAAGAATAGCACCTTTCCAAAAACCTCCGAGGCCACCACTTCGTGCGCCAAGTCGTTTTTGAAAAGGTGCTATTCTTCTCAGCCGCCCCCTACTGTAATAAGTCGATCCGGAACCGGTCTCTTTTCCAATTATCTTTTATATTTCGGGATTTCCTGATTTTGCAATACATTACCTTCCGTATCGATGCCGACAATAACACGGAACCGATCGAAGTAAAGTTTTTTGATGGATTCTGTACCAAGTTCTCCGTATGCCATAATTTCAGCCGATTTTATACGAGCCGCATTAATAGCACTGGCACCGCCCACACCAAGCAGTGATACGGCTCCGTATTCTTTACAAAGATCCGCCACATATGGTTCACGTACGCCTTTACCAAGCATTGCAGTAGCACCTAATTTAAGCATCATCTCTACATATGGGTCCATGCGGATTGCCGTAGTAGGACCATTAGAATTGAAAACTTTTCCCGGAGGTGCAGGGCATGGACCTGCATAGTATATAAGTTGATTGGTCCAATCCACAGGAGACGATTCTCCTCGTTCTAACGCCTCAGAAATAAGCTTATGCCCTGCATCACGGCATGTATAAACATAACCGGTTAGATATAATACATCGCCAGTTTTAAAAGTCTTAGCCATTTCCTTTGTGATTGGTAATTGAACTTCTATACTCATAGAAACCTCCTTATAAGACTGCTGTCGCTTGACGCGCTGCGTTACATTGAAAATTAATTGCTACCGGCAAGGCCGTAATATGAACACCATAATAATCTACATGCACATCAAGTGCCGTACTGCGTCCGCCATAACCAATTGGACCAATACCGGTATTATTAATCGCTTCTAGCAAATCTTCCTCTAGTTTTGCATACCGAGGATTTGGATTACGCTCGCCAATATCTCGAAGCAATGCTTTCTTTGCCATCCAGGCACATTGATCCATCGTTCCACCTACACCGATACCGACAATATATGGAGGGCACGGATTACCACCGGCACGAGCCACTGTTTCGAGGACAAACTCTTTAATACCTTCTTCACCGACCCCGGGTAACAGGACTTTAAACGCCCCCATATTCTCACTGCCACCACCTTTTGGCATAACAGTAATTTTGACTTTATCACCTGGTACGATAGACGGATGAAATATAACCGGTGTATTATCATTTGTATTAACCCGTTCCAAAGGATCCGCTACAACGGATTTACGCAAATATCCATTTTCGTAGCCCCGTCGAATACCTTCTTCCACCTGGTCATATAACGGTTTACCATCCCAGGAAACCTCCTGACCTATTTCCATAACGACTACGGCCATCCCCGTATCGTGGCAACATGGCATCATATTGTCTCGGGCAAACTCACTATTTTCAATAATAATTTCCAGAGAATCTTTTCCTATGGGAGATTCCTCATTTTTCAAGGCTTTTTTGAAAGCATCGATCACATTGTCACTTAAACAACAGCATGCCTGAATAGCCAGTTTCTCAATAATCGGTACAATTTCATCAGTATTGATAATACGCATACTATAACCTCTTTCACTTGAATATAAAGTAATCTTGTTTTCTGTCTACATTATAGAGACGTCTTTACATATAGTGAAATATGTTATATGATTTTTGCAATAAATATTATTTATTGCAGATTTATCATGACATGGAGTAAAACTATGAAACTGAAATATTTAGAGTACTTTTTAGTAATCGCCGATACCGGAAACATAACCTACGCAGCACAGCAACTATATCTTTCACAACCCAACCTGACAGTAGCCATAAAAAAACTGGAGGAGGAATTAGGTGTAACATTGTTTGAGAGACAACATAAATCCGTTACGCTCACTGCAGAGGGAGAATTGTTATACAGGCGTCTAAGGCCTATTTTGAAAGATTTATCTAATGCTCTGGAGGAGGTCAAGGACTTAGGCCAAAAGAACGACGGGGTATTAAAAATAGGCATTCCTCCCATGATCGGTTCATTTATGATACAGCCGCTACTAAATCACTTCAGAAAAGAAAATCCCGCTTGGGAATTAAACATAGTTGAAGAAGGCTCTGTCGGTCTGGAACATAAATTGAGTAAAAACGAATTGGATATGGCCATTATTATCGCTCATAATACACCTTCCAATCTAACAGCGGTACCGCTCATGAATGTAGAATATAAAGCTTGCGTTCCCGTCGGCCACCGCTTAGCCGGCCATGCCCAGATCGCCTTTGAAGAGCTGCAGAATGAGTCATTAATCATGATGCAACTCGACTCCTTTCACAGACAATATATTACGAAGCAATTAGAAAAACAGGCAATCACACCTCATATCGTCATGTCTTCAAACCAGGTGAACAACAATCTGGATATGACGGTAAAAACAAACAGTATCTCCTTTTTACTTACGCCCACCCCGATTCAAAGGAATGACATCAGGCTGATTTCCCTAGATCCTCCCGTCACCGCCACCGTAGCCGTGGTGTATCCGAACAATACATATGTCAACAGCACATTAAAAAAACTGATTGCATATTTGCAGGAACTCAAATAAAATTTTCCCTACAACACCTTTCTCATCAGAATATGAGGACAGCCTTCATCAAGATATGTATCGCCTTCCGCCGTATATCCCAAGGATTCATAAAACGGTTGCGCCTGCACCTGTGCAGACAGGGAACAGGATGTAAATCCCTCCCGGCGGATCGCCCGTTCCGCGGCTTTCATAATTTTCTCGCCCAGATGTTGGCCTCGATGAATTTTACGAACTGCCATTCGTCCCACATGCGCCTCTCCCGGTTCCGTCCCCGGGAAAAATCGACATGTACCGACAGCTCTACCTTCACTCCATAACAGAATGAATTTAGCTGTTGCGTCAATTTCATCGAATTCCTCTTCAAAGCCTTGTTCTTTTATAAACACATCGGTGCGAATCTGCTTAATATCATCGTTAATCGTATCTAAAATCTGAATGATCATAAAGGTTCCTTCTCATATAATGTCCCTATAAGATATATATAGAAGTAGTGGAATACATATGCCAGGTTATTTCGGCATATGTCACGTATCGAAATACACTACTTTTATTATAACAAAGTCAATATAGCTTTCACATTAAATTACATACCGCATAATATATTTCTTACATGAATTTTTTAAAAATTAAATGAATTTTTGATTTTTAGCTTGCATATTGTTCTCAAATGGGTTTATACTGTATTTATCAAATTTAGAAAGGAGCAACTAACGATGATTAACCGAATCAACGCGGCAAAACAATACTTTTATTGGTTCTTTATCCAGCGTACGGGTAAGGAACTATTTGAGCTGCACTGATTTAGATGTCATCATCGGTGGCTTGGAATAGTTAAAAGGGCTACCCGTATCAGATATACGGGTGGCCCTTTTTTATTTGCCGTCCCGTATGGTTAGCCCTACTATTCACCGGTAGTCGATAAGGAGGTTTATCATGATTATTACATTGAAACAGAACGCAACCGCGGAAGAAGTATCCCGTTTACGCAGTGAATTAGAGGACCAGGGCTTCATCATCCATCCTGTAGAAGGCACTCGTTACAATATCCTGGGTCTTATCGGCGACACGGCATCTCTTGATGCACGGCAAATCGAATCTCTTGATTTTGTAGATAAAGTAACACGTATACAGGAGCCGTACAAAAAGGCAAATCGCAAATTCCATCCGGATGATTCCATCATCAACGTTGGTGGCGCCCTCATCGGCGGCGGTCACTTTGCCGTAATGGCGGGGCCTTGCTCCGTGGAAACTCCGGAACAGGTCTTAGAAACCGCAAAAGCTTGTAAAGAAGCAGGTGCCACGATTCTTCGCGGCGGAGCTTTCAAACCGCGTACATCCCCATACTCCTTCCAAGGCATGGGCCCTGAAGGCCTCGAATTATTGGAACTTGCAAAAAAAGAAACAGGCCTCCCGATCGTTTCGGAAGTAATGGATATTTCCCAACTGCAATACTTCGATAATGTAGATATGCTTCAAATCGGTGCACGTAACATGCAGAACTTCACACTACTTAAAGAAGTCGGCAAAATGAAGAAACCGATTTTGTTAAAGCGCGGTTTGTCCGCTACTTACGAAGAATGGTTGATGGCTGCCGAATACATCATGAGCGAAGGGAACGAACAAATCGTCCTTTGCGAACGCGGTATTCGTACATTCGAACCTAAAACAAGAAATACATTGGATGTGACGGCCATTGCGATGATGCACGAGCTGTCCCATTTGCCGATTATCATGGATCCGTCCCATGCAGCGGGCATGAGCCGTATGGTACGACCACTTTCACTGGCATCCGTAGGCGGCGGAGCGGACGGTCTCATGATCGAAGTACACAACAATCCGGCCAAAGCATTATGCGACGGTCCTCAAGCATTGCGTCCCGATCAGTTCAACAGCCTAATGAAAGAGGTACAGGCATTACACAACGCATTAATAGAGTGCACCAACTGTTAAATCAGAAAGGATTTCCTATGTTTCGCATCCATATTAACGCGTCCGAACCGTACGACGTAGTTATTGAAAATAATTCATTATCGCACATCGCCGACTATATTCACCCCCTCAAAAATCCCTGCCAAACCATCATTGTCAGCGATGATAATGTGGCCCCCCTCTATCTGGAAACGGTAAAAGCCTCCCTCACCGAAGCGGGATACAGCGTATGTGACTACGTATTCCCTCACGGAGAAGACGAAAAAAATGCCCCCCGTCTCATCGATCTAATAGAGTATATGGCGGCTCAGTCCTTAACGCGCAAGGACTTGCTCATCGCCTTGGGTGGCGGTGTCGTCGGCGATATGGCGGGCTTTGCGGCGGCCACATATCTGCGGGGTATCGATTACATACAGGTACCGACATCCCTGTTGGCAGCCGTCGACTCCTCCGTCGGTGGCAAGACAGCGGTCAATCTGAAAGCCGGCAAAAACCTGTGGGGTGCTTTCAAACAACCGATCCTGGTAGTATGCGATCCGACAACGCTCGATACATTACCTCGAAAAGAATGGATCAATGGATGCGGGGAAATCATCAAATACGGATTCCTCGACGTACCCGGTCTGCTGACACAGCTGGAAAATAAACCGCTGTTAAAAAACCAGGAAAAGGCGATTGATATCATCGCCCGCTGTGTACAGGCAAAAGCGGATATCGTCGAACAGGACGAACGGGAATCCGGCGTACGGGCTTTGCTCAATCTGGGGCACACCTTCGGTCACGGCATCGAAAAGGCGAGCCGGTTTAAAATTCCTCACGGGAATGCCGTAGCCATCGGCATGGTCTTAATGGCACAAGGGGCCGTACATCACGATGACCTCAATCCCGCAGTCGTAACGAAATTAAAGAACCTGTTAGAAACCCATGAATTACCTACAGAAACGTCCATTACAGCAGATGAATTACTGGAAGCGGCCAAACACGATAAAAAAAGTCAGGGAGAGACTATCAAAATCGTCGTGCCTACTGACTACGGCCACAGTAAGCTCAAGGTGGTTACTCACGAAGAACTCAAAGGTTATCTTATAAAATAGATGTTAAATATAATGTATTATCTACAAAGGAGATGACATGTATTCCGTAACGAACGCCCTCTTACGGGGCACCATCGACTCCATACCCGCTAAGGCGCACGCCCATCGGGCGCTCATATGCGCCGCACTGGCGCCGACACCGTCTACAATTGTATTGAGCCGTACATCAAGAGATATTGATGCTACTATGGATTCATTGCGCGCCCTCGGTGCCGATATAACCTATAAACAGAAAATCGTTACCGTCAATCCCGATCAGCCCCCTGCAGTAGGCAAGATACTTCCGCATGAGTCCGGCACCACGCTGCGGCTCCTGTTACCGGTATCCGCCTCTCTATGCGATACAGTGAAGGTCGATGCAAAAGGGCGCTTACCGGAACGCCCGTTGGAACCTTTATTAAGCGAAATGAAGCGTCACGGTGTACAATTTTCAAAAGACGCGCCGCCGTTCACGATGAAAGGATTACTCAAAGGCGGCGATTTCAGCATGGTCGGTAACGTGAGCAGTCAGTTTTTCTCCGGTTTACTGTTAGCCGCCCCTCAACTGGGTCATACGGTAATTACATCTACGACACCTCTGCAATCCCGAGATTATGTGACATTGACATTGACGACGATGACGGATTTCGGTATCACGGTTGAACACCAGGAAGCAACAGCCACACAGAACGAGACTTTCACCATCAATGATATGTCCACGTTCGTAGGACGAAACCATTATCAGATTGAAGGCGATTGGTCCAATGCGGCTATTTGGATGGTCGCTGCGGCCATGACCGGCGAATCCATTACGATTACGGGCATGAATCCGGACTCCGTACAGGCGGACCGACGCATCATGGATATCATCAGCGCCTCGGGTGCGACTATTACATGGAACGGATCAAATCTGACCGTATCGGGTCGCGCCACTACGCCATTGACGGTGGATCTCGAACAATGTCCCGATTTATTGCCGGTTCTGTCGGCCCTCGCCTGTTCTATCTCAGGTGAAAGCACCTTTATCAACGGTGCCCGACTGCGCCTCAAGGAATCGGACAGGCTGAACGCAGTGGCAAAGCTCGTGTCCGATTTAGGTGGCACGGTGCGCCAGGAAGGTGATAATATATATATTACAGGTACAGGAAGCCTCACAGGAGGCCTTGCAGACTGCGTCAATGATCACCGCCTCGTCATGGCCGGCACATTGATGGCGCTCATCAGTACGGATCCGGTACGGCTCAAAGACAGCGAAGCCATCACGAAATCCTATCCGGATTTCTTCACGGACTGGAATCTCTTGGGCGGTTCGGCTACGCCGATCTGTTGAACTCATTTTAAAGTGCAATTGAAAGACACGGTTTACCATAGAAATACGCTGTCAATTACACGAATCTCAATCACCTCATTTCAATATAAATACTTTTCAATCGATATCAGGAGGACATATGTCATCGAATTTCGGTAAAACAATTCAGGTATCCACCTTCGGTGCCTCCCACGGCTATGCCATCGGCGGCGTCGTGGACGGCCTGCCTTGCGGTTATCACATCAACCGAGATGAACTGCAGGCATTCTTGCGCCGTCGTGCGCCGGGGCAAAACCAATTCCAGACGCAACGTAAAGAATCGGATGTACCGGAATTTTTATCGGGCCTCGTAGATGATATGTTGAGCGGCTCTCCGCTGGCCTTCATGATTCGCAATACGTCACAGCACTCCGGCGATTACAACAATTTACGGGATATTCCCCGCCCGTCCCATGCAGATTTTACAGCTCGTATGCGCTACGGTGACAAGGTGGATATGCGCGGCGGCGGACACTTCTCGGCGCGTCTTACGGCACCTCTTTGCGTTGCCGGCGGCATTGCATTACAGCTGCTCGCCCGGAAAGGCATCCGCATTCACGGTCATCTAAAACAGGTGGGCACCATTCAGGATGCACCTATCGATATGGTCAAGCCGAATATGGACGCCCTCGCCGATATTGCAACTGAACCGATCGCCATGCTGGACGCTTCTAAACGGCAAGCTGTTGAAAGTCTCGTACTGAAATTAAAAGGCGAAGGTGATTCCACCGGCGGCATCATAGAAGTCATCGCTACAGGTTTACCTGCAGGTTTGGGAAATCCTAATTTTGACGGTATCGAAAACCGCTTGGCCCGAGTCATATTCGGTGTGCCTGCCATAAAAGGCGTGTCATTTGGAGGCGGCTTTAACATGTGCTCCGCCTTAGGGTCCGAGATGAATGATGCTTTCACCATGAACGGCCATACCGTAACGACCACGACGAACAACAGCGGCGGCATCCAGGGCGGCATTACCAACGGTTTACCGCTCGTCATGCAGGTGGGCATCAAGCCGACCCCGTCCATTTACAAAGAGCAGCACTCCGTGTCATTGTCAAAAGAAGAGGACACACTGCTCACCATAAAAGGGCGCCACGATCCGTGCGTAGCATTGCGCGCCGTTCCCGTCATCGAAGCCGTTACGGCCCTCGTACTGTTAGATTTTCTAGGAGATATTGACCATGAACTTAGATGAATTACGCGTTAAAATCAATGATATCAACGAACAGATGTTAAGCCTGTTCAAAGAACGTATGGCTCTCTCCAAAGACGTGGCGAAGGCAAAAAAAGAGATGAACAAAGCCGTGTACGATCCGAAACGGGAACGCGATATTTTAGATAAGGTCACCTTAGAAGCGGGGCCGGACATGGATTTGTACGCTCGCCGATTCTTTGAAACTCTCTTCAGTTTAAGCCGCACCTATCAGGCGGAACAATTATTCCAAAATACGGAATTCACCCGGAAAATGAAAGCCGCCGTGGAAGCATCCCCTACATTACCGCCGCAACGTGGCAGCGTAGCCTGTGCCGGCGTATTCGGCAGCAATGCTCAAATGGCGTGTGACCGCCTGTTGCCGCTCAGCCAGATTCATTATGTAACGGGATTTCATGCCGTATTTGATGCGGTCGAATCCGGCGAATGCGAATTCGGCGTGTTACCCATCGAAAACAGCTCCAACGGTTCCGTGAAGGAGGTTTACGACCTCTTAGAGGAACACAAATGCTACATCGTACGCGGCACACGCCTTTGGATTTCTCACGATTTACTCGTAAAAAAGGGAACTCAATTATCCGATATTCATACCATCATTTCACACCCTCAGGCACTGGGACAATGCAGTCAGTACCTGGAAGACCTAAAAGGCATCACCTTGCGTTCCTTCGACAATACGGCACGTGCCGCACAGCTCGTAGCCGCCAGTGATGATCCGGGCGTAGCCGCTATCGCGGCGCCGCAATGTGCGGAACTGTACAATTTAACCCCTATTGCGCGCAACATCCAGAACAGCGACAATAACTATACGCGATTCATCTGCATCAGCAAGAACTTTCATGTATACCCGGGGGCCAACAAGATCTCTGTCGTAACCTCAGCGAACCATGCACCGGGAGGACTCGGCGCCTTATTGACAAAATTCGCCAATATCGGCGTCAACTTGACGAAGCTGGAATCAAGACCGATTGTGGGACATAACTTTGAATTTCTCTTCTACCTCGATTTGGAAGCTTCCTTGGCGGATCCTAAAGTACTTTCCGTCCTTGCGGAACTGCACACATCGCAGGATAAATTCCGCCTGCTCGGTAACTATCCGGAAAATTAACGCATATACATGTAATAATAAATGACTGATAGAGGCGCCAGTCTCTATTAGTCATTATCTACTTATAAACCTGATCAGGAGGTCCTATGAAATTTGGTTTACTCGGCCGCACCTTGGGGCACAGCTATTCCCCACGCATTCACGGAGCATTGGGAAACAACAGTTACGAGTTATTTGAACGCGAACCCGGTGAACTGCGGGACTTCTTTAACGATCCCGATTTACAGGGCATCAACATCACCATTCCCTATAAAATCAACGCCCTCGAAGCCTGTGCGTTCGTAGATGCACGGGCGGAACGTATCGGTTGCGTCAACACCATGGTGCGCCGCGACGGACACTGGTACGGATACAATACGGACTATGACGGCTTTGTGTTCACATTGCGGCATTCAGGCATCGATGTAAAAAATAAAGAATGTATCATCCTCGGCGACGGTGCTTCATCCAAAACGGTCCATATCGCCCTTGAGGATTTAGGTGCCCGCTCTATCATCCATATATCTCGTCACGAGTCGCCATTCTATGAAGATATGGAGCAATTCAAGAACACCGCTCAGGTCATCATCAACTGCACACCGGTCGGCATGTATCCGAACAGCCCCCGGACGCTGATTGACATAACAAACTTCACGGCCCTCACCGGTGTGGTGGATCTCATCTACAATCCGCACCGCACCGTACTTCTGTTACAGGCCGAAATGATGGATATTCCTTACAGCGACGGCCTGCCTTTCCTCGTAGCGCAAGGCGTTGAGGCGGCCAAGCATTTCCAAGGCAGAAGATTCGGCTCCGCTGAAATTAAACAGATTTTACGCGACATTCGTCACGAAAAGGAAAACATCATCCTCATCGGTATGCCCGGTGTCGGTAAAACTACGATAGGCAGAGCCCTCGGCAATGCCTTACATCGCAAATGGTTTGACGCTGACAAGGAACTGACAAAAGAAATCGGCGACATCTCCGACTACATTACAAACAACGGAGAGGACGCCTTCCGAAAGGAAGAAACAAAAATACTTGCCAAATTGGGCCGACAAACGGGACTTGTCATTTCAACCGGCGGCGGCTGCGTTACGATACCTCAAAACTTCACCCATTTGCGCCAAAACGGCCGCATCTACCAACTGACCCAACCGGTCGAAAGGCTTTCCACGGAAGGACGTGTTCTCTCCCAAGGTGGTATCGACCGGTTGCGCGAATTAGAAGCAGTTCGTGCACCGATGTACGAAGCCTTCGCACAATGCATCATAAAACACCATCGCAACATACAGGAAACAGTAGCGCGTATCATAGAGGATTTTGAGGCACACCTGCTCTAGGAATCTTAGCACAAGGCAAGAATATAGAAAAGTCGGCTTTCGCCGACTTTTTTAATGCACTTTTACGCGTTGATGTTGCTGTTCATCAAAGATACCGTCCACATCAGTAGTATCGAGGATACGTTTTAATGCATGTACATCAATTTGGCCGGGTGCGGATGTCTTTCCTGCCGAGGCAAATGTCATTGCATTACCGAACAAAGCTCCTGCAGTGCGTGTCACAGCCCCCAGCGGGCCCATTGCGATAGTAATGATAGGGTCTGCCGGATAAAGAGCTTTCACCTCGGCCGTCGCCTCCAAAAGGGTCAATACATCCCCCGTTGTATGCGGCATAACCGCAATTTTAGGCACATCCGCCAACAGTTCTTTCATCTGTAACAATCGATTGACGATAACCTCACGAGACGGCGTTCCGCTGAAATCATGATTGCTCATGACGACCGTAACGTGATGCATTTTAGCAAATTCAATGGTTTTCAGCATTCGGTCCTGATCAAGAAAGAATTCTATATCAATCGCATCGACGAGCCCCGTCGGGATGAGCCGTTCCAACATTGTGAAATACGCCTCTGCCGAAATAGCGCGCTCGCCCCCTTCGCCCCTGGTGCGCCACGTAAATAGAAGTCCGCGACCTTTCAGTTGAGGTTTGACGAGCATCAATAACTCAATGATGGCATCGATAGAATCGGCTCGTTCATAATAGTCAATGCGTAGCTCCACTACATGACAAGGCGCCTGACAGGCCAAGGCCGTGGCATCCAAAATCTCTTTCATAGTCGTACCCACAATGGGCACGCAAATTTTTGTACCCCTTTCACCGAGTACAACTCGACCGATACGGACCATAGTAACTCCTTTCCGCCCCACATTCATCAGTCATGACGCACCGATAAGCGTCGCGCCTGAAAGCCTAAATAGAGCAGCAATAATCCGGTAATGCTGAATACATAAGCAATACCCATATACGTGGACACAACGCTGGCAAATACAGGACCGACCATGGAGCCGAACTGCTGTGCCGTCGTGGTCATACCGAACATCCGCCCTCTGAAAGCCGGCGCCGTGTTGAGCGTTACCGCCGCACTCAGGGACGGATTGATACCTACGATAAAGGAACCGATGAGCACCTGTAAACTACCGAACCACCAGATGCCGACAGGCAAACTTTGCAGTAATAAAACGATGCCGCTACCGATCATGCAGTAAGAAATAGTCTGAAAGTACCCTTTCCGCTCACCGATACGCACCCAGATATTCGTCGTCAAAGCCCCTGCCAGTCCGCCGATACTGAGGATGGAGCCGGCAATTATGGCAGCCCCTTCCATCGTTCCTTGCATGTCGCCTACATAGAGCGCCAAAATCGGCTGCAACATCATGATAGCGCATTGCATGAAGAAAAATATCCATAATAATCGCACCAGCACAGGTTGCTGTCGTACAGTTTTAAAGTCATCGCGCAAAGACGTCGTTTCGGATGCGGGTTTACTGTCCTGTGTATCATCATTCTCCGCCTGTACCTTCGGTTCTTTCACAAAAAGCCATACGGAAACGGTCGCTAAGAATACAGCCACACCGGACACATAAAATACGGGCCGCATGCCGACGATGCTTTCAACGGCGCCGCCCAAAAACGGTCCCACCACATTGCCGAGAATAAGTCCGGTCTGAAATATACCGAGAGCACGGCCCACCTTTTTCTCGTCCACGCTGAGAGACACCATGGTCATCGCCGCCGGATAGAATCCGTTCGCAAAGCCCTGAAAGGCACGGCCCAGCAAAAGTTGATACTGGTCCGTCACCATCCCGATGAGAAAATAAGAAATGGCAATGGCGAAACCCGCGCGAAGCGCCATCATCTTCTTTCCTTTATTATCGGCGATTTTACCCCAGATAGGAGCCATAATGCCGGCAATGAGAAAGGTAATCCCGAACACCCATCCGGACCAGAGCGCCACATCACCCTTCGATACGCCAAGTTCCAGGAGGTAAATCGGCAGGAACGGAATAATCATAGTATAACAGACAGCAAGTATCGTCATACTGATGGTGATAATCCACACATTGCGCATGCCTCCTCGAGCATCTTGTTCTGTTGAATACATAGTGCCTCCTACTTCATGCACATATAAAGAAGAGCCGCATAAGAATACGCGACTCTTAAGGTCTAACAGCTAAACATAAATTAACCGACATGCGTATACACGCTATGTTGACATGAATTTACACGCCATTAAGACCGTCATTATTACTCCCTTTATTGATACGGAAGCTTTTGATCCATCACATCCTGTAAGGAAACGCGCTCCATTACGTGACGGAACTCATCCTGCAGGTATTTCCAAAGCGGCGCCGTCAAACAGTCATTGAACATAGGACATGGTTCCACATCATCATCCAAACAGGATACGAGGGCAATGGAGTCCTCTGCGGCATATAAAATTTCATATACATTGTATTCGGACGGCGATTTTACCAAACGATATCCGCCATATTTGCCGCGTCCGCTCTTAACGAGGCCGGCCGCTGACAGGCGAGATACGATGCCTTCCAAGTATTTATCGGAAAATCCCTGGCGTCCTGCGATTTCACGAATGGACACATTTTTCTCCTCCCCGTGCTCCGCAATATCCGCCAATATCCGTAAAGCATAACGCCCTTTCGTAGATATTTTCATAACATAACCTCTGAATCGATTAAAATATACTATTAGTATATCACAAATTCATACAAAAATTGTCGGGAGATATGATACACTATAACTATATCGAAATATTTTATTAATGTATAATTTTGAATTTCATGCAGGGGGGATGTTATCTGATGTTAGATAAGCTTTTTCAACTTAATGAACGCAATACCACCGTTAAAACCGAGATTCTGGCGGGTATCACCACATTCATCACTATGGCGTACATACTCTTCCTGGCGCCAAACATCTTAAGCCTCGCCGGCATGGATAAGGATGCGGTCCTCATCGCCACAGCTTTGGGTGCCGGACTCGTAACGATCGCCATGGGTGTTCTGGTAAACTATCCGATTGCACTGGCTCCCGGTGTCGGACTCCTGGCCTTCTACTCGTTTACCGTCGTGCTCGGTATGGGTATTTCCTGGCAGACGGCCTTGGGCGCAGTCTTCATTTCAGGCCTCGTATTCCTCGTGCTCACCTTGACGTCGGTGCGTCAAATGATTGTCGAAGGTATACCGGCTTCTATGAAAGTAGCCATCACGGTCGGTATCGGCCTCTTCATCGCCATCATCGGCTTAAAACTGTCCGGCCTGATGTCCATTTCAATCAGCCTGTCACCGAATTCATTAAGTCAAATAATCCAGACACACGGTAACTTAGTACCGCCGCCATCGGAGGCGCTCCTCACATTGGGCAATCTGCATAACGGCGAGACATTGTTGGCCCTCTTCAGTCTGATCTTTACGGCTCTATTAATGGCCCGCCATATTCAAGGATCC
Source organism: Veillonella rodentium (assembly GCF_900187285.1). Taxonomy (NCBI): domain Bacteria; kingdom Bacillati; phylum Bacillota; class Negativicutes; order Veillonellales; family Veillonellaceae; genus Veillonella; species Veillonella rodentium. The sequence goes on from NZ_LT906470.1 coordinate 1,827,279, forward strand.
ATGCTCATCGGGGTTCTCGTGACGACAATTATATCCTATGCTACAGGCTTATCCACATTACCGAATGGCTTCAGCATTCTGGCGGTACCTGATTTCTCCAAGGCGGCATTCTTTGAACTGGACATTCCCGGTGCAGTACACATGGGCCTTGTCACCATTATCTTCTCCTTCACGTTCGTAGAATTATTTGACTCCATGGGTACCCTCATCGGTACGGCGACGGAAGCAAAAATCGCAGATCCTAAGACGGGTAAATTCCCGGGACTCGGCAAGGCGATGACCGTCGATGCCATAGGTGTCAGTGCCGGCGCGCTGCTCGGTACCTCTACGATTACAGCCTTTGTTGAAAGCGCAGCCGGTGTCGGTGCCGGCGGGCGTACAGGTTTGACAGCGGTAACCACAGGTGTTCTCTTCTTAATCTGTCTGCTCCTCGCTCCGCTGGTATCTCTTGTGCCGAATGCTGCGACCTCTCCCATCCTCATCCTCGTAGGGGCCCTCATGCTGGGCGCTATCCGCAATATCGAGTTCGATGACTGGACGGAAGCATTCCCTGCATTCCTCGTTATCGTATTGATGCCGTTCACATACAGCATCGCCAACGGAATTTCCGCAGGACTCATCGCCTATCCGCTACTAAAAATCGCAGCAGGTCGCGCGAAAGAAGTTAACTGGATCATGTACGTATTAGCAATACTCGTAATCATCCGATACATATTTTTCTAATAAGTAAATACAACAAAGAACCGATCCTTGTACATCACAATTAATTGTATGATGAAAAGGATAGGTTCTTTTTATTGTCCAACGCAATATCTTTCATAACGCCCACACGACCGATAAGATTTTCTACATGCTGTTGTTCCGTCACTTGTTCAAAGAAAAACATATATGCTCGATCATCATGCAGCCGATAAGTACGTCGAACCATCTTACACTACAATAATTAATGTCAGAATGAGATGGTATCTTTATTAGTTATTTCTTTGCCAATGGTGGAAGAATTATATCATGCGTTAATTGTAATCGTCTTTTAGCTGTATAATCAGAGACAACAATATGAACAACACCCACAGAATTTACCATAGCCTCTGTGAAAGTAAACTCACGCCCCGTTTGATGTCTCATCAAAATCTGCAACCCATGTATTTTTTTATTAACATCCGCTAAAAATGTGGCTTCACCGCGCCCCATAACACTAGAATAAGTTGAACTATATTTACATGGTATGTCACCGCCCGATACAAGAGCCTCATCATCACCGTCAATTTCAATGAACACATGTGAATTCAACTTTATCAGATCAAATTTTTTCCCGTTTTGATACCCGTGGACATAAATATGTAACATATTATCTATAAATTCATAGCCAAAATGTAAGGGAAGAACGTATGGATAGGCTCCATCCGTCATACCTAAATGGATGATGCGGGTATTATTCAGAATGCTTTTTATATCATTAATATCAGTAACCATGCGATCCTGCCGTCTCATTTCAACCTCCACGAAAATTGTGAATATAATACTCTTTATTCTTCCTTCAGTCTGGTAAGAAATTAGTTAAATCGATTTTCATCGTTCTCCATCCTTCCGAAAATTCCATTTCATTTTCTTCTTTTATAATAAGTATACTTGTTATAAGTTATTTTATAATATTCGTCAATACATTTTCATTTTAGAGGATTATTCTTTTGCTTTTATAAATAAAAGAATATACTTTCATTACAAAAACATCATCTGTGTCTACTGTAAAAATACATTTGACATCATACAATAGATACTGTATGATAAAAAAATAGTTTGATATATCCTGTACATTGTGAAAACATGGCCCTCCATGGCTTTTTCCATGTATGGGTAGTTTAGAAAAGAGGTCTTATTATGTCTGATACGCACCAGTTAAAACGGGGTCTTAAGAATCGACACGTACAGTTGCTCGCCATCGGCGGCGCCATCGGTACCGGTCTATTCTTGGGCTCCGGCCGCGCCATTCATCTGGCAGGTCCCTCCATCGTATTCGCCTATCTCATTACGGGTATCATCTGTTTCTTCGTCATGAGAGCTCTCGGCGAATTACTGCTGTCCAACCTAAATCATCATTCCTTTATCGACTTTGTCGAGGAATACTTAGGTGATCGTGCAGCATTTATTACAGGATGGACTTACTGGTTCTGCTGGCTGTCTCTGGCCATGGCGGATTTGACTGCGGTCGGTCTTTATATGCAGTACTGGATACCTTGGATGCCCCAGTGGATACCGGCACTGATCGTCTTAATCGCACTGCTGTTAATGAATTTAACAGCAGTGCGACATTTCGGCGAAATGGAATTCTGGTTCGCCATGATCAAGGTCATTGCCATCATATCGCTTATCATTATCGGCATTATCATGATCGCCACCGGCTTCTCAACCGACGCAGGGGTTTCCGCATTCAGCAATATGTGGAACTATGGAGGCTGGTTCCCGAACGGAACGATGGGCTTTATCCTGTCATTTCAGATGGTCGTATTTGCTTTCACCGGTATTGAACTGGTAGGCCTAACGGCAGGTGAAACGGAAAATCCTGAAAAGGTTATCCCCACGGCCATCAACAATATTCCATTGCGTATTATCCTGTTCTATATCGGCTCTCTGGCCATCATCATGAGTATTTACCCCTGGACTGCCGTTAATCCCGCTTCCAGCCCATTTGTAGCCGTATTTACGGCGGTAGGGATTACGGCCGCTGCAGGGATTGTCAATTTCGTAGTTCTCACATCCGCCGCATCGGCGACGAATTCCGGCATTTTCAGCACAGGACGTATGATTTATGCCCTCGCAAAACGCGGGCACGCACCGCGGTCTATGCGCCGTCTCACACATAGCAGTGTTCCCTACCAGGCGACGATCTTTTCCGCATCGGTATTGCTCATTACGGTCGTATTGAATTACGTAATGCCTGAAGCAGTATTCGTTATGATTACATCGATTTCTACATTCTGCTTCATCTTTATCTGGTCCATGATGGTCATCTGTCATCTCAAATATCGTCAGAAGAATCCTGAACTGGCGGTACAATCTAAATTCAAGATGCCGTTATATCCGTTTATTAACTATCTGATTCTCATCTTTTTTGCATTCATTCTCGTTATCCTCGCCCTCAACGAAGATACACGGGTGGCACTGCTTTTTACACCGATTTGGTTTATCATCCTCTGGGCATTCTACTCCATGCTCAATACGGACGATAAGGACTCTCTCGAAGAGGAATTAATCGACATGGCAGGCGTCAAAGAACATTATAGAAAAACATCGAATGATGATCACGATGATTATGTAATTTGAAAAGGAGCCCCCATAAATCGCAACTATGCCGAATAGGCACGAAGCGAATTTATGGAGGCTCCTTTAATTTGTTTTTTACTTTACATCAGGAAAGGTCTCCGATTCATATTGCTGATAATACAGCATGACATTTGCAGTATCTTCACCGTAATTTAACCGCGTTTTAGTACGTTGACCACTTTGAGTGATAATAATATCGATTGAGGATGGTAATTCCTGACCGCCCTTTTTTAAATGCGCATATAGATTCTGAAGATCCTGCACTTGACGTGAGGCTCCTGTCAGATAATTGCTTTTTGATAGACCGGTATTTTTAAACGTTTGACCGCTATAAAGCTGACCTGTTCTATCCGTAAAATAAAAACGGACAGCACCCTTATCCGCTGATAGGACAGCCTTTATATAAATGGTTTTCCATTCTTTCTTGATCATCAACTGCGTGGATTCCGCTAATTTAGCGACTAACTTCTGCGTTTTTTTATTAAACTCTCTGGAGGCGCCATTATTCTGACGAATCTCATCATTAAGAGGAACTTCAATCGTCGCCATAACAGGCTCTTCCTGTTGTACTTTTTTCGCATCTGCCGGTTGAACACATACAGTACCGACAACGACCAACACTGCTAATGATGTTACAACTAACTTTTTCATCATAGGCTCCTTATACATAATACGGAACTAAATTATATTTTACAAAATATATTATATTCATTTTATTTTCATAAATCAACCCCTAATCTATGAAAACGAACAAACATGTATAATTGCTTTGTATACATAAAATATCCATATATGATTAAATTCCGGCCAGTCGAAAAGAGACCGTACAGAATACCTTTATAGTATTCCATACGGTCTCTAAATATTTTAATTACTGAAATCCGCATCCACAACAGCAAATTGCGTATAATCAGGATATCTCTTATGTAATTCTTCTTTAATTTTCTCTAATGTACCATGAGGATCTTCTTCATCAAAGTTAAAGATAACATCATAATAAATAACTTTCTTTTCCTGCTGGACGTAAAAAGCGTGAACCTGCACAACATTCGTATAGAGACTCAATACCTTATCCAGTTCTTTTTTAATTTCCAGAACCTCTACACTCGGTTCATTTTCAGCATACACACCGACGGTCATGGCGATGCCGAATTTATTATATAAATGAACCGCAATCCCTTTTGTTAAGGGATGAATTTCACCTACCGTCAAATTCTCCGGCAAGGAAATATGTACAGACCCGATTGTTTCCCCCGGACCGTAACTGTTGAGTACCAAATCGTATACACCGCCGACTTGAGGATGTTGCGCAATGGTTTCCTTAATCTCACGAATCAGCTCATCATCGGCACGAACACCGAGAAGATGATTATACATGTCCCGTAGAATATCAAAGGCCGCTTTCAAAATGAAAAGAGAGATAATCGCCCCCACGTATCCCTGAATATCGATATTTAAGAAAAATACGAGGCCGGCGGACACCAAGGTAGCAAAGGTAATCACCGCATCAAAAAGGGCATCCACACCGGATGCTATGAGCGCACCGGACTGATATTTCTTACCTTGCCCCTTGATATAGTACCCCATTACAACTTTCACAACGATTGCGGCGGCGATAATCGCCAAGCCGGGAATATCGAAGGTCGACACCGCAGGATGAATTATTTTTTCTATCGATTCCTTGAGCGATCCGATACCGGCCCCGAGGATGATAAACGCGATGGCCATCGTCGTCATATATTCAATGCGACCGTGACCGAACGGATGCTCCTTATCCGCCTCTTTCGAGGCCAATTTCGTACCGATAATCGTCAACACCGATGAAAGAACATCGGTCAAATTATTTACCGCATCAAGTATAATCGCAATGGAGTTCGATGCGAGCCCCACTATCATCTTAAAAATAACGAGAATAACATTGCCTATAATCCCCTTGATGCTGGCCAGCGTAATCCCCCGATTACGTGCCGCACCAGCATTTTCCTGTAAAATCATAACTATACTCCTTACATTTTATATATAATCCCAAATGAACTCTAACAATATAGATGTATTTCTATATACATTATATCTTATCGATTATCATTTGTCACTCATTTTTAGCAAGATTATTTTAAAAACCACTTGATTTTACTGAATTATCAATAATTCTCATTTATCAATTAGATGATTGTTAAATATATTTTGAGATTATACTTACAAACTAAGCGGTCACGGTAATTCGTTCTCCGGTCCGCATATGTGTAAATACAATTTTCTCGGCGCGCAACTTGAAAGCGGTTCCTGTCGCCATCGCACCGTACAACGTATCCCCTACAAGAGGGTGTCCTATATGGCTGAAAGCCACGCGAATCTGATGTGTTTTTCCCGTATATAAGCGCACAGATACATCCGTATATGCATCCGGCAAACAGTTATCCACCACATTATCCACAATCAGACCTGATTTATCCACATCCCGATGTGCTATATCCACATTTTCATCCACTCTATCCACAGATTTTTTACGGTTATTCACAGAGTTATCCACAGCCCGTGCCGCACATCTGTGCAAAACGATAAAATCGGTGCGCGTGTTCTTTCCGTTCGGACTGACTTCATAATGAATGCCGTCAGAGGCTTTCTCCATAGGAAATTCAAGAGAACCGGAATCATCGGCTATAAGCCCTTCCACAGTGGCAACATACCATTTTTCAAATACATCACTATCCATCTGCTGTTGATATAAGCTTTGAGCCAGACCGCTCTTAGCTATGATGATACATCCCGTCGTATCCCGATCAAGGCGATTTAAAAACCGCACTTTTCGTTTGATACCATGCTCTTTAAAATAATGAGCCACCCCATTCGCAAGTGATACCTGCCCCTTTGAATTCACCGTCATCCCTGCGGGCTTATCAACAACGAGCAAATCATCATCCTCATACAGGATTACTAAGTCCATAGGGACCGGTTCATAATCAAGTTTCTCCTTCGCCATGGCGATCCGGATTTCGTCACCCGCACTAACCTCATCATGGGGCATAGCTTTATATTCGTTAATATGAATCAACTTTTCATCAAACAGTTTCACCATGGATTTACGCGGGTATCTCGTATCCAGCAGACGACCTAAAGCAACAGTATCCATAACATCACTCTTATTATTAACCGCAACACCAGAGTTCAGCGTGTTTAATGCATTCGGCTTATTTAACCTATTTTCCGCATTCGTATCATCACCATTAGCATCAATCGTAGCATGATGCAAATAATCACTGTCATCATAGGAGGCTATCCGTATATCCTCTGCACTGACAGTCCACAACATGTCATCGGGACGATGAGTCTTTCGCGCCATTAACTGCTCCTTTCTACGAGATTCGCATCTGTCGGCATATAATTCAACAATGGGCTCGGTTGAACGCTGCGCCCCCGCTCATTTTCATGCTTATAGGTGATGACCAGTTCCCGTTTCGGTCGCGTAATCGCTACATAGAACAGGCGTTTCTCCTCATCTTCACGACCTTCTTCAATCGCAAAAGGACTCGGGAATACACCTTGATTCATCCCCGCCAGGAATACGTAATCAAACTCGCTGCCCTTTGCCTGATGAACCGTGATAATCGGAATCCGATCATCATTTTTCACCTGTTGAACCGGCTCACCGGCCGTAAGGGCCGCCATCTGCAGGATCTGATTCAATCGCGCCAATCCGGGCGGTCCGTCATAGTCGACGTCCAGCTTTTCCATGATGCGGTATAAATCGCGAATATGCTCCACCTTGGCCGCTTCCCCATGAGATTTGTAATACTCAAGAACACCCATATGATTCATGATATACGCCAAGAGTTGTGTGGGAATCTCCGTCAACGCCTTGCGGCGCAATGTCGCCATTTGCGAGGCGATATTGGTGAAAGCCGCCTTATACTTATTGATTGCCACCATACGTCCCGTCGTGGTAGGTATGATGTTTTCTTTCACCGCATAAATTAAAAGCTGAGCCGTCGCCAGAATATCATCCATCGCATTATGTGTAGGCTCATGATGAATGGGGAAATGAGATGCCAGAAACCCCAGCTTATGGTTCGGAAGGTTCGGATGGAAGCGCCGGAATATATCCAATGTATCATACACGGCCTTGAACTCGGGCTGACCTAAATTATGGCGGGCCAGTTCATTCGTAAAAATACTGATATCGTAATTCACATTATGACCCACGATGACGGCATTCTCGGAAAACTCCTTAAAAGCGGTAAGAACGGTTACAGGGTCTTCACCATGCTCCGCCAAATACGCATCGGAAAAACCGTGAACCTCTTCGGACTGCCCTACCGGCCGTCCCGGATTGATAAAACGCTCAAAGGTCTCTAAGACCTGCCCCTCCTCATCAATGCGAATCGCCGCGATCTGTATGATGCGATCCTGCGACGTGTCCGTGCCGGTACTTTCAACATCGTACACGATTACTTCACGGCGCTCTAAACCCTGTACGAGCTTGGCGTACGGTTCATCTTCAAAGATAGGCATATCCATAAAGTCCGTCAGTTTTAACCCCACCTGCCTTGTTTCAGGACTCTCGATAGCGGCGATACGATTATCCCCGATGCCCGCCACATATCGCTTGATGATACGCTTGGCGCTGACCGAATCATTAGGATTCATGAGAAGCTTGAAATAGGCCATCACATCTTTAATTTCCTGCCTGCGGAAGAATTTATACTCGTCGATAATCATAAAGTGACGGCGTTCCCCTTCCGGTTTCTCCGCATTGAGCCTTTCAAAGGACGAACTGAGACGTTGTGCCGTCTTATTATCCCGCACGAGGACACCGATACTCGTATCCTTCGGCAACACGCAGATGGAATCAAAAATGTATCGCCCCTCCTGATATTCATTTTTAGAACCCTTGATGAGCACCGGCTTACCCGTGCTTTCACTATTGGCACGAGGCAGTTCATTATAGACGGAGCCCACTAAATCGGGGAACATGGCCTGTAATGTCCTGAATGCCATCGTAAAGAGCGTTCGATTCGACCGGTAATTCTCGTAGAATATGATTTTCAAAGGCTTAAAATCTTCATCGAACCGCTTTAACAGGCGAAACGGGTCGGAACCGCGCCATTCATAAATAGTCTGAAAGTAATCGCCGCATAACAGCACGTGATTGCCTTGCCACAGCATTTCAAGAACCTTATACTCCAAAAGTCCCGTATCCTGCATTTCGTCTACCGAGATATAGCTATAACGACTGCGCCAGCGCTCACGCACCACAGGATCCTGAAAGAGGCGATGCACACCGCAGATAAGGTCCGTGAAATCCACACCGTGAACGGCGCGTAAGCTTTCATCATAGGCACTCAACCATTGATGACCTTCGGCCCAGAATAGAGATAACTCATCGTAAAGAACCTTATTAAAACTGCTGAACTGCGCCTCTACGGCCTTGTAATTCTCCGTGCGGAGGCGATAAATCGTATTCTTGTAATCCGCCGCCGTATCATCCGTATAAAATCCGTACAGCGAGCGGTATTCTTTCACCATAGCGATTACATTGGCGAAATTAATATCCCGCAGCTGTTTCGGCTTGTACGGCCCGTATAATTCCTTGCAGTCCTCTTCATCAAATATGGTCACATCCGTATATAAGGACTCGTTCCGCTTTCCTTCCTGCTGCAACACGAAAAAGCAAAAGCTGTGGAATGTACTAATTTCCACAGCCTTTGCGGGGCTGCCTACAAGGGATTGGATGCGGTCCTTCATCTCATTGGCCGCCTTATTTGTAAAGGTCATGCATAAAATGTTGTCCGCCTCCGCAAAGCCACCTTCGATGAGGTGCGCCACCCGATAGGCAAGTGTATTCGTTTTTCCCGTCCCGGCGGACGCCAACAGGAGGATATTCCGTTCTACCTCATCAATAACGCGTTGCTGCTCACGATTGATAATCATAGAATCCTCCCTATCTTAATCTTATAATAAGCCGTACCATAAAGCGGCAATAACCATCGGTATAGGCCCTAAAATAGCCGTCAACACCCATACGCCCCAACCGATATCCATCGGGATATGTAGGACATTAACGCATACCCAATAGGTAGCGAAGCCTGCTATCACGTTGAAAGCGACGCTCTTAATCGTAAAGAATGCCACCTTAAACAGAATGTAGGCCACAACAATCGAAATTACCACAGATATAATCGGCGATGCTAATAGTGCTTCCATATTATCCTTTCATTTCCTGACGGTTTACAACGGCACCGCCAAGAGTTAATTCATCGGCATACTCAATATCGCCGCCCACAGGAACACCGCGTGCGATACGCGTTACCTTGATACCGCTCGGCGCCAAGAGCCGCGCCAGATAGAGAGCTGTCGCTTCCCCTTCCACATCGGGATCCGTAGCGAGAATCACCTCTTGCACCACGCCATCCCGCAAGCGGGCAATGAGCTCTTTCACGCGAATATCGTCGGCACCGATGCCCTCCATAGGGGACAGGGCGCCTTCCAGCACGTGATAAAGTCCTTTGTAATCACCGCTGCGCTCGATGGCGATGACGTCACGAGATGTTTCCACCACCATAATCGTCGTCCGGTCCCGATTCGGATTACTGCAGAACTCGCACGGATCCTGTGCAGATAAATTAAAGCATATAGAACAGTGTCGCGTAGCGCCCTTCGCTTCGACGATGGTTTCCACAAGGCGATCCACCTCCTCCTGAGGCATCTCCACCAGGTGATAGGCCAAGCGTCTCGCCGACTTCGAGCCGATGCCCGGCAAACGGCGCAACTGTTCTACAAGCCGTTCCAACGCATTTGTCATTTAGAATAAACCTGTAGGCAAGTTAAGACCGCCCGTTACTTTGCCCATTTCCTGCGCCAAAAGGTCATCAACCTTTTTACCGGCTTCATTTACGGCGGCCATCACCAAATCCTCAAGCATTTCCACATCTTCCGGATCTACTGCGGACGGATTCAATTTCAAGGATTCGATAATCTTTTCACCGTTCATGACAACCGTAACGGCACCGCCGCCCACAGTCGCTTCTACGGTGCGGGTCTTCAACTCTTCCTGCATCTTCTTCATATCGTCCTGCATCTTTTGGACCTTCTTCATCATGCCCGCCATATTGCCCATACCTTTACCAAACATTATGTTCCTCCTTCCGGACTTCATCGTCCTCATTACAATCGGATTCGCTTGTCGGAATACCGTGAAAGCATCCCTATCCAGCCAAACCGGTCTTATCTATACTATTCTTCAATGACCTCGACGATGATGTCGTGGTCTTCTGATAACTTACCTAATGTTTCCGCCAACAGGGGATTTCTTTTTTCCTCATCGGTCATATGCTCCGGGTCCCACGGATATTCCCGCGTCACCTCTACACTGTCGATAGGCTCCACCTCTACGGTCTTTTGTGAAAGCTGTATGTTTTCACCGTGCGCCGGTAGCATTTTATCTTCAGCGGAAGCAGCCGACCTGTTACCGTTTGCGGCTTTTGTTACACGGCTTCCGCGCCCAGGCTTTGGGACAGCTTCCACCTCGATATGTGCACCGCTGTCCATAGGCCGTTCCAGCACTTCACCGTCATCACTGATAACGGTGACACTGGCCAAGTCATGAGGCGGCACATCATCTAAGGACGGTATATATTCCTCATCCAGAGATTCAATCGGAATATCGTCAAAAGAGCTGACAGGTATATCATCCTCAGAAGTTTCTGAACTCTGAGAGTGTCCAGCATTGTTAATACCGTTGGAATTATCGACCTTTTCAGCTTTACCCGAATTATCGGATTGAGATTTTTCATCAAGCCGCGTTACATCTACATGCTGCGACGAAGCCAGCTCTGTCGCCGATGATGAATCAGCTGCTTCCTGCAGTGATGCCTTCGTCTGTTGCTGCGTGCTGCCGCCCCTTTGTTGTTGTGCGCTGTCGGCACTTTGTTGTTGCGCGCTTCTGGCACTATGCTGTTGTTGCACACTGCTTGCACTTTGCTGTTGTTGTCCGCTGCCGGCCCGTTTATAATCTTTATAGGCCTGTGTGAGTGCATCTACAACCTCGACGCGAACGGCATATCCTAGCATATATGCAAATGCATCAGCCACCTCGGCGAGATTGTTTTCATTACTCAATACATTGAGATGCAATTTATTTTTAAAGGCCATAACCGCTTTCGTCGAATCCACATAGACCAGCTGCCCTTGACCCAACACGGTTGAAGTCATATTGCGGTTGCTGTCCTTTAAATACTTGATAACATTGGCCTGTACATTCCGATACTCCTTAGAGGATAGGATGTTATCACCGATAACCGCCTCTGTACTGATACCGGAGTTATTTTTCCGTCCCGGCTGACTCTTATTTGCCGCTATCGGACTCCCCGTCGGAGGCACCATCCCCGGAGGCGGAGTCATGCCCACCGCACCATGAGGTGGCGGAGTCATCCCCGGTCTACCGTTGGAAGGTGGCGGAACAGCCCCGACTCGGCCTTGTGGAGGCGGAGTCCGCCCTACATCAGGTGTAGTCACCGGATCCATAGCGGATGCGGACATACCATTATCACTATTACAATCCTCTACAGGTTCTTGCAAAAAATCTTTACCCATAGGACCCTGAGGGGCTACAGAATCGGAAGCTCCATATATCGGCGCAACGGAAACCGCAGGACCTCTCTGCTCCAACCGGGCCATTCTGTTAAGTAAGTCTTCACGCTCGGTTCGCTCTGCCGATTCAAGAGCGTACACGCGATCTTCTAAGCTTTCATCAGCATCGCCTAACTGCGCGCAAAGAGCAAGAAGCCCCATCTCAATGATGGTTCGCGGATTATCCACCTGTTTTGCATCATTCATGATGGACTGAGCGCTACGGATATATCGATTGAGCCGATTAAAATCTATAGACTCGGCCTGTGCCGAAAATTCACTCTTGAACGCGTCATATACCTTTAGTTCATCCGCATCAGGTGCCACCTTGCACACGAGCAGGGCCCGCACATGCTGAATTAAAGCCTCCATAATCTGCGTTGCATCGCGACCTTCCGAAAGCGCGTCCTGAATATAGGACAACAACTTAGGTCCGTCACCATTCTGCAGGGCATCGAGGAAATGAATAATCCATTCCTTGCTGACGAGACCGATGAGTTCCTCTACGACTTTCGGCGTAATATCGCCGGTAGCCATACCTGCACATTGATCCAGGATGCTCAACGCATCGCGCAAACCGCCGTCCGCATGCACCGCAATAAGCTGTGCCGCCGCCGGTTCAAGACCGAAGCCTTCTTTATCCGCCACATAGGATAAGCGCTGTGCGATATCATCGGACGTGATTCGTCTGAAGGTATACCGCTGGCAACGGGATACGATGGTAACCGGCAGTTTTTCGATTTCCGTAGTGGCAAAGATAAACATCACATGTGCCGGAGGTTCCTCAATGGTCTTTAACAACGCATTCCATGCCTCCGTCGTGAGCATATGGGCTTCGTCAATGATGAATACCTTTTTGCGCCCCTCAACAGGCATAAATTTGACGCTTTCACGAAGAGCACGGACCTCATCGATACCACGGTTTGATGCGGCATCGATTTCAAGGACATCCATGGACTGACCGCTCAAGATCGACTTGCAGGCGCCGCATTCATTACAGGGATGATCCGTCGGACCATGTTCGCAGTTGATAGCACGCGCAAAAATCTTCGCCATACTCGTCTTACCTGTCCCGCGCGGGCCGGCAAACAGATACGCATGGGCCACCTTATCCTCGCGAATAGCGCGCATCAACGTATCCGATACCTGGTTTTGCCCTACTACATCGGTAAACGTCTGCGGTCGATACTTGCGATACAATGCGATATAAGCCATGAGAACACCTCCTTTCATATAATATGAAAAACATAAAAATAATATCAAAAAAACATCAGAATAACATATTAATCACATAAAAATAATATAAAAGCAATACTTTATTATACCATATAAACATAAAAGGCGGGCCGTTTTCAAACGACTCGCCTGAGTTAGATATCATAAATCTGCCACTGATTTATCCATCGGGTTCCAATATGCCAATATGATTGATTCTATATAACGACACATAAAAAGCGACCTTTCGGTCGCCCTTGCAATACTCGATCACGACAGCCCCCGGGGTCCCCGTGGCACATGAAAGTTACCGCTTAGTGCTGCTACCTCTCAGTCCTGACACGATTCACAGGCCTCCATTGCACGGGCCCGAGAACTGCCATGATCCAATATTGCAATATAAATATTATACATAAAAATACCTTTATAGTCAAAAACCTTAAGCCCCAAAAACACTTCATTTAACTTTCATTTTCAACAAAATTTAAGTATAATAAAAATATGATTTTATATACTCCAACTACCCAATAATTTATACTGAAAGGATATTAACATCATGAGACGTTGTCCTAACTGTGATGCACTACTGCACGACCAAACAGTATTCTGTGGAAATTGTGGTTTAAAACAAGAGTTTCTTACTGAAAAAATATGCAACAAATGTAGTAAATCAATGCCCATTGATAATAACTTCTGCCCTCATTGCGGAACTTCAACAACATTAAAATCAGAAGTAATAGAAGATACGCCTGTTGATAATATGACAATAATAGACTCTTCTAGTAGTCCACAGATTAATTCTGGATCAACAATTTCTCAAAACAAAATACCTCTTAGTAACTACGAGCTAGATCCGTATATGCTGAGTGAAATAGATAACTTCAAGTTTTCATTTACTCAAAAATACGCTGAGTTTAATGGCCGAGCAAGTAGAGGTGAATATTGTCGTTATATATTAATAGAAACGCTGCTATTTGTTTTAGTAATAGCTATCGGTTTATTAATTACATATATAAGTAAAAAGCCTGAATATGTCTTTTATGGTATAGTCTTATTTAACGTAGTATTTTTTTTACCAACACTTGCTATCTCCACGCGAAGAGCTCACGACTTAAACAATCCTGGTTGGACATCTATAATTTTATTCATTCCTTATATTAATATACTTTATTCACTGTATCTACTTCTAAAAAAAGGTGATATTACACCTAATAGTTATGGTTACCCAACTTCGTTTGAGATTGTAACACCTCAAATAAGTAAGGAAAAAGATATTCAACTATCTCCAGATTCAGGTTCAGCAACAAAATTTATTTTAACAATCATTGTTCTTATAGGTATTATAGTAGCTGCATTCGTATCAATGGATTCCAACAAATCTCCAAGCAATACAACAAAGTCAAAACCATCCAATTCTACTACTACAACAGTAAATACATCAAAAACAGTATCACAATCAGGAAATAATCCTCAGTCCACTTCAACACCTCAACCTGCTGTACAACCCGAAAATAATTATATCGAACAAAGCACAAATGCATTACGTTCTTATTACGATAGATTAAACCAAAAGAACTTTAATGGAGCTTATGCACTATTATCCGAGCAGCAACAAGCTAGCGTAGGTTATTACAACACTTGGAGAAATGGATATAATACAACCCTTAATGTTACTTTAACTTCAACAAGGGTATTATCTGCTAATCCAAATCAGGTAATTTACGAATATCAGTTACATGCAAAAGATTCAATTAATGGTAGAGTTAAACATCAGTTTTTTACGGGTAATGTAACCATGGAGAGAGTTAATTCAACATGGTATATCAAAGATCAAGATGGACGTTTAGTCAGCTCCTACTTTGAATAATCCCTAGTATCACTTAAACTATAATACAAAAACTCCCACTAGTTCCTAATCAACTAGTGGGAGTTTTTGTATTATCATTGTTTTATAAATCTATTATGCATATTTTTCTTTAAATGCAGCCAATTGTGCTTCTTCTAAGGACAAGCCTTGTTCTTTAAATCGTTCAATCGCCGCATGCATTTCTTCATATGCTACTGGTACAACTTTTGTAAATCTGTTGACAAAATTATTCCAGTTTTCCAGAATGTGGCGGCCTTTTGCCGAACCGGTATGCAATACATGTTGTTCCACCAGTTCCTTGATCCGTTTTAGATCATCATTATTGGCAGAACGTAATTCTACAAGGCCGATATTGACATAGCGTTCATCACAATCAAGAATATACGCATAACCGCCGGACATACCGGCACCGAAGTTACGGCCGATTTTACCGAGTACGAGGACTTCACCGCCGGTCATGTATTCACAGCCGTGGTCACCAAGGCCTTCTACAACGGCGGTGATACCGCTGTTACGAACGGCAAAACGTTCACCGGCCACACCGTTGATATATGCGGTACCCGACGTGGCGCCATAGAAGGCGACATTACCGATAAGGATGTTCTCATCCGCTTCAAAGATCGAATTTTTAGGCGGATATACCGTAATCGTACCGCCGGACAGGCCCTTGCCGAGATAATCATTCGCATCCCCTTCGAGTTCAAGGGTCATGCCTTTCGGAATGAAAGCACCGAACGACTGCCCCGCAGAGCCTTCAAAATTCAATTTGATGGTATTGTCCGGAAGTCCGCTTTCACCATATTTACGAGTGACCTCGGACCCGACCAACGTACCTACGACGCGATTGATATTGGTGATGGCCAATTTCGCGCGAATCGGTTTCTGTTCCTCAATAGCAGGACGGCACATACGCAAGAGCTTCGACATATCCAAGGTGCGTTTCAATTCATGATCCTGGTCGATCATATGCATATGTCCCACCGATGCATCAATGTACGGACGGAACAGGATACGTTTTAAATCAACGCGGGACAATTTGAAATTATCGCCTTGCGATTTCTGGCGTACGAGATCGATACGGCCGACGAGTTCACGGACGGAGCGAATCCCCAACCGCGCCATGATTTCACGCAGTTCCCGCGCGATGAAAAGCATCAGATTCTCGACATACTCAGGTTTACCCGTAAAGCGGGCACGCAATTTTTCATCCTGTGTCGCTACGCCGTAAGGGCACGTGTTGAGATTACATACACGAGCCATTTTACAGCCCACGGCTACGAGCGGCAACGTACCGAATCCGAAGAGCTCCGCCCCGAGCATAGCCGCTACGGCCACATCGAAGCCGGTCATCAATTTAGAGTCCACCTCCAATTGAACACGGTCGCGCAAACGGTTGAGCATCAATGTCTGATGGGTTTCTGAAAGGCCCAACTCCCAAGGCACGCCTGCATGTTTCACGGACGTACGACCTGCCGCACCGGTGCCGCCGTCATAACCGGAAATCAGGATATTATCCGCTTTTGCCTTCGCTACACCGGCAGCAATGGTGCCGACACCGGCTTCGGATGTCAGTTTAACGGAGATACGGGCATCTTTATTGATGCATTTCAAGTCGTAAATCAACTCAGCCAGATCTTCGATAGAGTAAATATCATGATGTGGAGGCGGTGATACGAGTTCAACGCCCGGTGTGGAGTGACGAGCCTTCGCAATTTCAGGATATACCTTCTTGCCCGGCAATTGACCGCCTTCGCCCGGTTTCGCCCCCTGGGCGCATTTGATTTGCAATTCTTTTGCATGAATCAAATAATTCGCCGTTACCCCGAAACGTCCCGATGCGATCTGTTTTACTTCGGAGTTCATACTGTCTCCGTTCGGCAACGGTTTAAATCGCGCCACATCTTCGCCGCCTTCACCGGAGTTCGAGGTGGAACCTAGACGATTCATGGCGATCGCAATCGTTTCATGCGCTTCCTTGCTGATGGCGCCGTAACTCATCGCCCCCGCTTTAAAGCGCTTAACGATGGATTCTTCGGACTCAACCTCTTCAATAGGAATACCGCCGCCTACAGGATAATTCAATTCCATCAGGGACCGCAATGTAACGTGGTAATCGTTCCGAATCGCATTGGAATATTCCTTATATTTCGCATAATCGTTGTTGATAAGGGATTCCTGCAGCAAATCGATAGTCTTAGGATTGAACAAATGCTCTTCCCCGTCTTTCACAGGACCATACCAGCCGCCCGGTTCGAGCACTTTTTCTTCCGATTTGAAAGCACGGTTAAAGCGCTCCAATGCTTCGTGCGCTACCCCGCCGAGGCCGATACCTCCAATGCGGGTCGGCGTGTTCACGAAGAATCTGTTGATAAAGTCCGAATTCAAGCCGAGGGCTTCAAAAATCTGCGCACCATGATAGGATCGAACCGTGGAAATCCCCATTTTGGACATAACCTTCATGATGCCGCCCACGGCCGCTTTTATATAATTCTTTTCAGCCTGTTCTGCCGTGATGTCGCCGAGACGTTTACGGGCCTGTAAATCACGAACCGTTTCAAGCGCCAAATACGGATTGACAGCCGTTACACCGTACCCGATCAATGTACAGAAATGATGTACTTCACGAGGTTCACCGGATTCGAGGATAAGCCCCATCTCCGTGCGCAACACCTTGCGAATCAAATGATTGTGAACGGCCGCTACCGCCAACAAAGCGGGAATCGGTGCATGATTTTCATCAACGCCGCGATCGGACAAGATTAATACATTCTGATCCGTACGCGCCGCTTCTTCCGCCTTTTCGCACAGTTCCAGCAATGCATCGCGGAGGCCTTCCGCCCCCTTGGAGGGATCGAATAGAATCGACAAGGTCACGGATTTCATGCGACGGCAATCAAGGGCCTTAATCGATGCCAGTTCCTGATTCGTAAGAATCGGCGTGCGCATCGATAACGCATAGGTACCTGCCTTATTAGGATCCGTTAAGTTCCCGGAATTACCGAGCATCACGCGCGTGGACGTAACCATCTCCTCCCGGATGGAGTCAATCGGAGGATTCGTTACTTGCGCGAACATCTGCTTGAAGTAGCTATACAACAATTGCGGTTTATCGGACAGAATCGCAAGCGGCGCATCGGCACCCATAGCGCCTACAGGATCCTTGCCGTCCTTCGCCATAGGTGCGATCATGCGTACAAGGTCTTCCTGTGTATAACCGAAAGCCTGCTGTTCCTTAAACAAGTCATGTACGGTAGGAATAGCGCTTTCATCGGCCTGAGTAATTTCGGACAGATGAATAACATGTTCCTTTACCAATTCATGATATGGAAGTTCAGTGGCAACACGCTGTTTAATTTCTTCATCGGAAATAATGCGTTGTTCCTCCGTATCGATAAGGAGCATTTTCCCCGGTTCCAAACGCCCTTTTGCACGGATATTTTCAGCATTTTCGTTTACGACACCAACCTCGGATGCCATGATTACGCGGTCATCCGTGGTCACATAGTATCGAGCAGGGCGCAAGCCGTTGCGGTCAAGGACACCGCCGATAACGGTGCCGTCCGTAAAGCCTATCGCCGCAGGGCCGTCCCACGGCTCCATCATAAAGCTGTTGAACTCGTAGAAATCGTGTTTTTCCTGGCTCATGAGATTATTACGTTCCCAAGGTTCAGGAATCATCATCATAATCGCATGAGGTAAGGAGCGCCCCGTCATGTGAAGGAACTCCAATGTATTATCAAACATGGCCGAATCGGAACCGCTGTCATCTACAACGGGAAACACCTTTTTAATATCCGGGAACAGAGGCGATTCCGCCTTGCCTTCACGGGCATTGATCCAGTTTACATTACCGCGAATCGTATTGATTTCGCCATTATGCACGAGGAATCGGTTAGGATGCGCCCGGGCCCAGCTTGGAAATGTATTCGTACTGAAGCGGGAGTGAACCATCGCCAACGCAGATGTGAAATCGAGGTCGCTCAAATCAAGGTAGAAATCCCGTAACTGTCCCGGCGTCAACATCCCTTTATATACGATTGTCTTGGACGACAGGGACGCAATATAGAAGTCGCTGGATAACTCCTTACTCAACGGAATGATACGCTTTTCGGCCACCTTACGGATAACGTACAGTTTGCGTTCAAACTCTTTATCATTCATTACATCCGGGCCTTTGCCGATGAGGATTTGAATCATCCACGGACGGATGAGCGCCGCCTCCTGACCGACTGCGGAGGAATCTACAGGGACTTCACGCCAGCCGAGAACGATTTGCCCTTCTTCTCGTACAACCTCTTCAAAAATACGCTTTTGCTCGTTACGAAGACTTTCATATTTATGGGCAAAAACCATCCCTACGCCATAGGAACCGGCCGGCGGCAGATTAATCCCCAGCACTTCGCATTCGCGTTTGAAGAATTCATGAGGGATCTGCACCAGAATACCGGCACCGTCACCGGTATCTTTGTCCGCACCGGCGCCGCCGCGATGTTCGAGTCTCTCCAAAATCCGCAGTCCGTCATCGATAATATCATGGGATTTCTTACCCTTTATATTAACGACGAAGCCCATGCCGCACGCATCCTTTTCAAATTGGCTGCTGTACATGCCGTTGGCTTCCATGTTCGCCTGCTCTAATCGCTGCTGTTCAATTGTGCTCTGTTTCATATCCATAACGTGCACCCCTTCGTATATCACTTGATTGATCCCAAGCACTGCGGCATCGTTCCGTTCGGTCTTGGTGAAAGTAAAACTACAAACCATTCTGTAAATTAAAATTCTATAGAATTTTTTGTCTATGCACAGTATACCACTGTCCATTGGGAAATGATAATATAAAAAAAACATGGTCTATGCATTGAACGCATAGACCATGATTTTTTATCAAGGTTGTTTTTTGTATACAAAGGCACTTCATTCAAAATAATGCCGCCATTTCAATATAATATGAACCTTCAAAATAATAGAGACTTAATCACAGCGTCTTAAACAGCATTAACTGCATAAAAGCTTACTCACGTCCGAAGTTCTCAGGCACATCACTGAAAATCGTTACCGCCTCATTCCTGCCATACGGCACAAACGTTAATTCCGTTGCATGTAAACATTGTCTCGTATAAGGTTTAGTACGAGTGCCATACATAGCATCCCCCACGATGGGATGCCCCATATAAGCCATATGAACGCGAATCTGATGGGTTCGCCCGGTGAACAATTTAAATCGCAACAAGGTATGATTTTCTTCATAACCCAATACAGTATATTCCGTTTGAGCAGGCTGCCCGAATTCATCGATAATACGGCGATTATCAAATACAGGGTCTACACCTATGGGCGCATCCACAATACCGGATGTATCAATTTGCCCCTCCACAAGACCCGTATATATACGGTCAATACGTCCTGCTTTCAGTTCATCAGCATAATATTGCTGAGCTGTCTTCGTCTTGCCGAACAGAATACATCCCGATGTATCACGATCAAGGCGATGAACGGGCCGCATCTTATGAACCACACCTTTTTTAGCATAATATCCCGCCACATAATTGCTCAATGTGGAGGACTTTGTCTGTCCCGCCGGATGGACCAACATGAATGGAGGCTTATCGACTACAAGAGTATGCTCATCCTCAAAGAGTACAGTGAGAGGACCGTTTTCTGTCTCTACACCGTAATCCCTGTCCTGCGGCAGTTCAAGCGTAAGGACATCGCCCTTTTTCAACAAACGCTGCGAATGAGCCACACGACCGTTAACTTTCACCCGTTTCTTGCGAAACAGCATCTGAATATCGCGGGACGATAGAGAAAAGTGCTCTTTTACATATTTAGATACGGTCAGTTTCGTCGGTTCTTTTACCGTATAGGTTTTCCAACTCATATAGACTCCATATAGCAATTAATTTACACCGTACAGAGAATAATGCACATAATATATCAGATATATTATGTGCATTACCGCATATTACCACCATTCGTTGATATATGTTTTTTGTATCGGATAGAGAATATCGAAATAATCGAGCCATTCCGCTCCGCCTTCCAGTTTTCCTTCAAAGGCGAGATCGCGGGCGCTCAATGTGCCCATAAGCAATTGACTCAAAGCTCCGACCTCTATGGTGATATCACCTTTTTCATCGACTACTTTGCTGAGTTTTTTCACAGACGGAGTCAACGACGCCCCGAACTGAACCTCATATAGCCCTTTATTCCAAGAACAGAGGGAATCTTTCACGGCAAAGGTGAGAGAAATAGGCATCATCACCGCATCAAGGTTGACAGGGATCGCCTCAAGCGCCGTTTTCACATCGACGATACGGCTCATCATGTACGGCATCGTCGTATGACCCGTTTTACCGTCCGGATAGAACCGGTAATACGTATCATGCAGGCCTTCATTCCAGCGAATCGTCGTCCCCTGAGAGCGATGGTTATAAAAATAATTCAGCAATGCCCGTTGAGCACGACGCGTAGTGTATACAAATTCCGTTACGGGAATCTCAGGCTGGCCCAAACGATACACCGCATACCCTTCAACGACACCTTCATCATTATGAACGACGGCCACATTGACACCTTCCGCAAAGAAACTGCCCAACAGACGCGTCCATTCCTTTTCACCGCGCTCCGCATAGCCGCAAAGCCCCTTAGTATACGCTTTGTATACGGGGTCGAGCAAAGTCCATTGATCAACACTGTTGAGCAATCCGAATTGCAATAATTTGTCCGTCAAAGGACGCAACTCTTCAAGCGGCATGGTCTGTACCCACTGATGAGCGTACAATTCCCAGCCGTACTGTTGATAGAAGGACGCTTTCGACGGCATCAGAATGGTCATCGCCTGACCGCGTTTGCGCAACTCTTCAAGGGCTGCGGTCAACAAAGCACCGCCTACACCGCCCCTGCGAGCAGCGGGATGTGTCGCCACCCCCACCATATAACTCGTCGGCAATACGGCGCCGCGAACATTGAGATTGTATTGTCGCAAGTGAACCGTGCTGAGCAGTTGCCCCTGCTCAACACCGATAACCGTATTCTCCGGTTCATAGCAATTAGAAAAATAATATTGAAAAAAAGGATCTTCCTTCGGTTCAAAGCAGTACGCCCACAAATTCTCTACATGGAGCGTATCCTGAGCCGTAGCAATTCTAAACTCCATAATTATTTACCGCCTGTCGCATTGTCCGCTTCATTCGCATATACCGCATCATACTTTTCCGCAAAGTGATCCGGATTATAAGACTCTTTGGCCTGACGTAAACCCGGCAAGCCCATATCCTCTTCACGATTAATAAATTCGGTATCGCTGAATTCATGACGAATGAACTCGTTATTAATCGCCTGATATAGACCTCGAATATCCGGATTTGCCTTTTCAATATGAATAAGCGCGATTTTTTCATTCAATAATTCGCCGATACTGAAAGCTTCAACACGTCCGAATAATTTGATGGCACCGCCTTTTAGGCCTAATACATCCCAATTGTCGAAAAGCAGATTGATCGCTGCCAATTCGTCTTCGATACCTTCTTCATGATGAGTTTCTACCCAGGATTCCGCCGTTTCACGGCATAATGGAATGATATCTTCCGTAATCGGCACATATTCATAATTAGAATATTGCATGCGGAACTGATTCAAATGATTTTTCTTTTGACGGAATTTCTTACCCGATAAATTGATAAGGTCTTCCGTTTTATAAATATATTCGTAATTATCGCGGTCCGGTGTAAATTCGTATCGCCCCGGACAGAGTTCCTCCATCCGTTCTTTCATAATCTTGCTGATACCCTTAAATCGGAACGGCAAATTGTTTTCTACGAACCACTCTTTAGCACGCAATAATCCGTCTAAAAATTTAGCATCCTTACCGGCGAACGGAGGCAATAAAAACGGTTCGCGCTTCCCGCCGCCTTGAATATACAACACACCTTTTTCTTCAGCCCAACGAATCCCGTACGGATCCTGCCACATATATAATGTGGTGAAACAGTTATCCGAAGCTTCATAGTGATGTTGTTCAAAATATGAATCAATTAACGATTTATCGCGCAGTTCAAAACGTTTAAATTCTAAAATAATAATCCCTCCCGTCAAATAATGACCGCATTCTCATATAGATTCCGTCAAATAGCGACCGCGGCCTTGTGTAATATTCCGATGCCCCGGTAACCACAGACTTCATGTTATATTTTTACGGACTCGCCCAATTCAAAGGTTCCGACGGTTGTAATAACCCGATCCCCCTCATTGAGCCCCGAAACGATAGCGACTGTATCATCTTCAGTGATACCGACCTCAACGACACGAACGTCAACGGTGTTGTTTTCCGTCACCACATAGACATATTTGCCGTCCTGATTCTCTCGAATCGCCGCAGCCGGCACTGTGAGCATTTTCGCTTTCACATCGGATTCTATCACCAATGTATAGAATTCACCGGTTTTAATGAAACCCTTATCATTGTTGAAAGTAGCTTTTACCAGCACACTCGGTACCGATTCCGGCTGATTCGTATCTATATACGTGAGCTCGCCGGGTATTTCCTGGTCGCCCACCTTTAAGAATACCTTCATACCGTTTTTCGCGTCCGCACCGGACAATTTCATCGCCGCATCGCGCGGAATGCTGAGGGACGCAACCATCGGAGTCGTTTGCTGAATCATCATAAAAGGACGGTCCGCAATTGCCATCTGACGATCTTCATTGTAAATAGCCGTTACGGTGCCCGCCATCGGTGCCACAATCGTGGAAGCCCCGATTTGAGCGGATACCTGTGCGATTTGCGCCTCTATAGCGGCCGTATTGGCACCTCCGCCACCGCCGGACGACGTAACAGTCGTCTGCGGTTGAGACCGCTCTACAATACGGTCATATTCCTTCTGTGTAATCACACCCGCTTCACGCATGCGCTGTGCCTGCGCCAATTGTTCACTCCCAACGGATGGAGCCGTCGTCGTTGTCGTTACAGCCGGCGCATATGACTGAGCTTGTGCCAGTTGTTCCTGAAGGGCCGCTAACGATTGCTGCAGTGACGATGTATCCACGGTCGCCAAGGTCTGCCCCTGCTCGACGTGGTCGCCTACTTTCACGGCATATACGACCTGCCCCGTTAAGGTCGGCGTTACCGTCGCCTTGTTCAGGGCCGTTACATTCGCGTCATTATGTATCTGTAAAGGCATATCCTTATATGTCACATCCGCAACGGATACATTTTTTGCACCGCAACCGGCAATGGCAAGAGCCATACATACAACACATAAAATAGCCAGTACAGAATATATACGATTTCGTTTCATTCTGTCACATCCTGTCTAATATTGATTTTTATCAATATCTTAGTATATCACAAATTCGATTAGAATTATATGAAGGTCCGGTCACTTTCCCTTCACAGCATCATCTGAAATTAATTTGTTATAATAGTAATAGAATCTAAATATCAAAGACTATACCATTCATATACTCAATATAGAGGAGGCTCCCATGGAAGAACGCATGGATTTCAGAATTTTAAATAACGGCAGCTTCATTCCGTCTATCGGCTTCGGCACATACAGGACGGGAACGTCCGATGAAACGGAACAGGTCGTGACGAATGCACTCTCCGCAGGATATCGCCTGCTCGATACGGCGGCCTACTACGACAACGAAGAAGCCGTCGGCAAAGCCATCAAATCATCCGATATTAAACGAACCGATATTATTATCTCCACCAAGATATGGCATTCCGATGCGGGCTATGACAATACGATGCGTGCCGTTGAAAGCTCTCTGAAAAAACTGGACACCAACTATATCGACATCATGCTCATCCATCAACCGATCGGCGATTACTACGGATCATGGCGCGCCATGGAGGAATTGTACGATCAAAACGTATTGCGCGGACTCGGTCTTTCCAATTTCTACGAAGACCGCCTCATCGATCTGCTCTATCACTGCAATATAAAGCCGGTGGTAAATCAGATTGAATGTCATCCGTTCAACCAACGCCAATCCCTCTTACAGGTCATGAGAAAACATCAAGTTGTCGGTATGGCATGGTCTCCGTTCACAAGAGACAGACAACCGATTTTTGACCATCCGATTATCAAAAGCCTCGCCGAAAAATATAATGTCACAAAACACCAGGTCATTCTCCGCTGGCACATCCAGCGCGGCATCATTCCATTACCTAAGGCAAGCACATTAAACCATATGGAATCAAACTTCGACGTGTTCGATTTCAAGCTCACCAATATCGACATGGATGTAATGGAGCTGTTGGATCAGCGGGCATTTTTAGAAAATCATCATACCGCAGAAGGGCTTGAGCGCATTTTGAAGCTTAAATAGATTGTTACTCATGATGACCTGCTTTCCTATCCGAGCACTATTACAAAACTGATGAACTCCCCCCTCCGTCAAGTCTCAAAGGCCACCGGCTTCGCTTTGCGAAGCCGCGCCAAGTCGTTTGACGAAAAGGGGGATTTCATTTTTATAGAATACTTTTCCCGCATGAAAGCAGGTCATCATTATTGTTCAAACTATATGCCTCAAAGTCCGCTCGGTGTCCAATATGCTTTCATGCATCATTATCTAAAAATATCCGCTAATCCTATTAATAGAAAAAAGAACCGACTGATATTCAAAATACTTCGACTCCGAGAAGCGCATAACTTTGAAAATCAATCGGTTCTTTTTACTTTATTTCGGCACATTAAATACGAGTTGTACGAACATCATATAAACAACGGTTCCCGCCGCGATGGAGAGGAGCATATTACGTTTCCACAGGTGCAGCCCCACCGTAATCATAACAGCGATAAGTTCCGGTATGCCGTATGGATAGGAAAGTACTTTTGTTTCTTTCACGGTATAAACCACAAGCATACCCATTACGGCAGACGGCAAGGCCCGTCCCAAAAACAGAACAAACGGTGGCGCCGTCTTGCCGGGCGGAAATATAAGAAAAGCGCCGAAGCGGGTCAATAAGGTACCCGCCACGACGATGGCGACGGTCATAACCATTTCCATATCAGTCAAGGCGTACACCTCCCCACTTATACGCCACATAGCAGGCGATGAGCATCGCGGTCATCGATAACAGCATAAATGCCGATTTGCCAAAGAGGATCAGCATTACGGTAGCTACCACGGCACCACACAATCCAAAGATTTTAATGGTCCTGTTTTTAGCGTTTAACAGCATTTCTAAAAAGACCACGATAAACAGTCCGGGCAGCACGAAGTCGATACCGCGCAAGTCAACGGTGGACAATAAGTTCCCAAAAAGTCCACCGACAAAGGTGCTGAACACCCAAAACACATAATTCAACCAGGACACGTGAAAGTAAAACCACTTTTTATCCACATCATCAGGTAATGTTGTGGTCGCATTGATAGCGAAGCTTTCATCACACATCCAGGCCACCGTAGGAAACCATTTCCACCCCATATCGGTATAGCGCTGTAACATCGACAGGCCGTAGAAAAAGTGACGACCATTCACAAACATGGTCAACAGAAATGCATTAAACGGATCAAAGCCGGCCATGAGCATTCCGATGGTAACAAATTCCATCGATCCTGCAAAAATAGTTGCCGCCATAACGGGTGGAACCCACCACGGAAAACCTTGACTCGTCGCATATAGACCGAAGCCGAGCCCGATAAAGAAAAAGCTGATACCCATGGGAATCATAATGGGCAGTGCAAAGGAAAAGGAACTGCGTTTTTTTACAGTCGCCCCATGATGTTCATCGGGCTGAGATATATTCATCGTCTCGACTCCATTTTTTAACATAAAATATTATTACAAAGCACGTTTCAAAATTTCCCGCGTCACATCCGGCGTAATGTCACCATGTTCGCCAAGGGCTACCATTCCATGCTCTTCCAGTTGCTTAACGATGCGTTCAATGGACGTTTCGTCCAAATCATAATCTTTCAAATGTGTAGACACACCGAGCGATTCAAAGAACTCGCGGGTCTTCGCAATAGCCGCATCAGCCTTTTCATCCTTCGACCCCTCGTCGATATGCCATACACGCTCCGCATATTGAACCAATTTATCGAGCTTGTCCGCCTTTTTCACCGTTAACAGTGCAGGCAACACGATTGCCAGTGTTATACCGTGGTCCAAATGATATGCGGCGGTCAATTCATGTCCGATGAGATGTGTCGCCCAATCTTGCGGCACACCGGCACCGATGAGGCTGTTCAGCGCCAAGGTCGATGCCCACACATGATTCGCTCGAACATCGTAATTTTCCGGCTCTTCGACGGTTTGACGTCCGATTTCAATCATGGTTTGCAAAATACCTTCCGCAAATCGGTCCTGAATGCGCCCGTCCACGGGATATGTCAAATATTGTTCCGTCGTATGTACAAACGTATCAATAACACCGTTTTTCACCTGTTTCTCCGGCAATGTGAAAGTAAGTGTCGGATCAAGCATGGAGAATTTCGGAAACACCAAATCACTGAATACCGGGAACTTACCGTCCCCATAAGTAATAACGGCGCCATTATTCATTTCAGACCCCGTTGCAGGCAGTGTCATAACCGTTCCGAACGGAACCGCTTCAGGCACCATGGACGTCGGTACTGCAGGAACCCCTGCTTTCAATACATCCAGAACAGGTCCGTCATACTTGGCGCCCAACACGATGAGCTTCGTCGCATCCACAACGGATCCGCCCCCTACGGCAAGAATAAAATCCATATCATGGTCCTTAATGAAAGCTACCGCCCGTTCACAAGTCTCAAGGGACGGATTCGGCTCAATACCACCGAACTGTTCCACCTTGCGATTACCAAGTGACTTTGTGATTCGATCGATAAGACCGCTACGCACTGCAGAACCGCCGCCGTAAGTAATTAGAATCTTGGCATCCTTCGGCACTAATGTATCCAATTCAGCCAATCTATCTTTACCAAAAACAATATGTGTAGGATTGTAGAAATCAAAATTAAACATAGGCCCTCCTAAACATCGTATAAAAATCGTTACATAAATAAGATTAAATATTATTGCTCCAAGCCAATAAAAATATTTAATACGCATTATATTATATAGTATATAATGCTCTATAACTTTCAGTATATCATAGTTCAATAAGACTACTATACATCATGTCATAACTAAAATCTATAGCAAACCGGTATATTTTAGTCTATGTACAAGAACCCATTTCAATGATAGGATATAAAAAATAATCTATTACAGAAAGGAATATGTGTATATGAAAATCAAAAAATTACTCGCTCCTGTCCTCATCGGCATTTTAGCATTCGCCATTGCGGGATGCGGCAGCAACGAACAATCAAATACTCCTAAAGAGATCAAGATCGGAGCTACAGCCGGTCCGCATGCGCAGGTAGCTGAGGCGGTAGCAAAGGAAGCAAAGAAACAGGGTATTGATCTCAAGGTAGTCGAATTCTCCGATTACGTAACACCGGATAAGGCACTTGCGGACGGAGATATTCAACTCAATGCATACCAGCATCAACCGTATCTGGAAAACTTCAATAAGCAAAACAATACCAACCTGGTTCCTATCGGCAAAACGGTGTCACTGCCAATGGGTCTATATAGTAATTCCGTACACGGCGTAGCGGATGTACCGGAAGGTGCCATCGTAGCGATTCCAAATGATCCGACCAACAGCGGCCGCGGTCTTGCATTACTCGCTAAAGCGGGGCTCATTACATTGAAAGACGGCGTCGGCTTTAAAGCGACCGTAGCGGACATCACCTCAAATCCTAAGAAACTTCAAATCCAGGAACTTGAAGCAGCTCAATTGCCACGCAGTCTCGATGACGTCACAATCGCCGCTATTCCGATGAACTACGTTCAAAGCGCAGGTCTCGATGTAGATAAACAGGGCTTCTTCTGGGAAGGGAAGGACGAGCTGTTAACAATTATAGTGCTCGCCGTTCGCGAACAGGATAAGGATAATGAAACTTACAAGAAAATTGCGGATATCTATAAATCCGATGCAATTAAACAGTTCATCAAAGATACATTCAAAGGATCTATTACATCCGCCAACTAAGCATACTCCAAAACACTAACACTATATACGAAGAGGGCTGTACGTTCAATATGTTTTCATCATATCGAGCGTGCAGCCCTCTTTATTATGAATTCCGGATTATAGACAAAATCAGCACTAAACATCTATTATCTATTACCTATAATCTTTATTCTTCTGTATCGAATGTGACTTCTAAAGGTTGTCGTTCAACAATATTGCGATATCGCACTTTAGGATATCCCATCAAAACGGCGCCGGCAATGACCTTATCATCCGGTACACCTATCAATTCTAGCAACGGCTCGTATTCCGCTTCACCGGCGTGTTCAAAGAACCCCGCCCAGCACGTACCGAGCCCGACAGTCGGAGCATATAATTCCGCATAAGATAAACAAGAATGCCCGCTATCATGAGTTCGATGTACATCTTTTTTCGAGCCTATAGCCACCACCAATGCCGGAGCATCTCGCAGGATATAATCCTTGCCCTTATCCACTTCGGCTTGGGCCGCTCGAGCGTACAGACGCATAATAGGCACCGTTTTTGCCGCAAAATGCATCCACTCAAGAACAAGGTCCGAAATACGATGCAACGTCTGTTTGTCGCGGATTACAATATATGAAATACCCTGTGTATTTGTTGCCGTTGGTGCCATACGCGCCACGTTTAAAACCTGACGAATCAGCTCCACAGGCACCGGTTTATTCTGATAATTTCGGATAGATCGACGACTGCGCAAAAACAACTCCGCCTGTTGTGGCGTCAGCTTTTGCTCTTTCATAATGTCAACTTGTTCATTTCTCGGTGTCATATCACTGTCTAAAGCAAGTGTAGGACATACGGAAACACAATGACCGCAAGAAATACAGCCACCCTTACCCGTTACCGGCCCATCCTCGGTCATCACTA
The DNA here is from genome assembly GCF_900187285.1 of Veillonella rodentium. Classification (NCBI taxonomy): domain Bacteria; kingdom Bacillati; phylum Bacillota; class Negativicutes; order Veillonellales; family Veillonellaceae; genus Veillonella; species Veillonella rodentium. The sequence goes on from NZ_LT906470.1 coordinate 1,857,237, forward strand.
GCAGTCCTGTAGGACAGTCAGCTACGCAGAGGCCACATCGAGTACAGACTTCTGTATTTACTGTAAATAACATCTGATTAATCCTCCAAACACATACTATACCGCCTATTATATCACATACAATCAAATTATATCTAGATTTTGATTTTTCCATAGCTATACAGCAGCCATACAACCGGTGTTATCTCTAGATTTAAATTTCCTCATAGCTATATAACATCCGTACAACCGATGTTATCTCTAGATTTTGATTTTCCCATAACTATATAGAAGCCATACAACCGGCATTATCTTTATTTAACACCAGCATCTTAAACTGTATCACAAATAAAAATATCCCCTATACTCGCCTGCGCCATGGTTCATCAAATTCAGGTACGAGTATAAGGGTATATTCTATTCAAATGATTTAATAAGATTCATATACTCCGATTTATGCGTCAATCGCCAGGCGCCGAAATCAGGTTCAGGCGCTTCATTCAGAATATTTGCCAACGCTTCCATAAATTCGGGGATCTTCGTAGATACGATGTTCCCGGCCATCTTGCCGAAGTTTTCAGAGCCCATATGTTCCGATCCTCCGTCCACAAGGATAAACGCCGGTTGCGGTTTCTTGTCCACCAGTTTTACGGACCCGTGAAAGCCGATTTCTCCGATTTGATGTGTGCCGCAGGAATGCGGACATCCTGAGATATGTAGCCGTGGCAGCTTCTTCGTATCGATACCCTTTTCATCTAAATGGGTAAAGATAGCTTTCAAAAGGCCGTTGGAATCCTGCATTCCGATTTGACACACCGTCGACCCTACGCAGGACACGGAACGACGGAAGTCATTCACAGCACTATCATCCGTGAGAGAAGCAATTTTTCGAGCTTCGTCCGCGGTAAGATTGATGAAAAATATCGCTTCATCCGGTGCAATACGAGCCTCCACCTGATCCAATGTAACCGCATAATCCAGTGCCGCTAGCAGATGCTCTACATCGGCATCGCCACCGACCGGATGATATTCCACATAATACAGCCCTTCCTGCTTCTGTCGATGAATACGATGATTCAGAACAGAATCGTCACGCTTGCCGGACTTCGTAATTTCATAAGCATATCGAGCCGGATCAATGGTCAGATTTTCCACTTCTTTCACCATGTTCAATGTTTCTTCATAGACCTTGATGAAAGCCTCCGCACCGCCCATTTCAGCCGGCATATATCGCGTACGAGCCTTACCGCGATTCTTAAAATTTCCGTGATTGGCAAAGACCATGAGCATAGCTTTCACATGATACAAAACATCCTCAGGCGCCACATCGCGAGCCACAGGAATACCGATGCGAGGATTAGGCCCGATGCCTCCGCAGGCATATACATCAAAGGTATTGTGCTTATTTAAATTGAAACCCAGATCCTTAAATGTCGCATGAGGCGTGCTGTCAAAACCGTTATCAATGCCCATCTTGAATTTACGGGGAATCTTGATGAAGAACATCTGCTCCAAAATATATTCTCCGATAGCCGTTGCATACGGCGTAATATCAAAGGTTTCGCGGGGATCAATGCCCCGCAAAATACTGGCCACCAAATTAGACGGATTATCTCCGCCTGCACCGCGATTGTAAATACAGTGTTCATAACATTCTTTAAAAAGGCTGAGAATCGTCTCCCCGTCAAGGCCATGCATTTGCAGACACTGGCCCGTCGTAAAATGCACATGTTTTAAATTATATTTACGAATAGCACCCGCCAAAAACTGCATCTGGTCACGAGTTATACGGCCTCCGTTAAACCGCCAGCGGCTCATACCCGTCTCGGCACCGCGCTCCGCATAACTGCCGAATGCACCGGACTGTCCTTTATAATCAACAATGGACATTTCCTTTTTATAAAACTTGCGCGTCATATCCTCAAACTTAGGATAATCCGCAATCAAGCGCTCTTTCACTTCTTGTGTAATCATAATACTTACCCTCTTGGCTTATATCTATTAAGCATGATAAACAACTTTGTATCGATTTTTATATCGTATACTCATACCTATTATAGTATTACCGATGACACTTTTCTCATATCGATTAGAAATATATCGATTTACAATTTGTAATAATTATTACTTATTTTTGTGAAAGAAAAAAGAACAGCCTGAAAGCTGTTCTTTCCTTTTATACATTTTCTTGATTTAGATTATTATACGCATCCTTATCGATGGTGCCCATGATTTTATCCACTACCAATGCATTCGTCAAGGAACCGGATACATTGAGGCATGTACGCCCCATATCGATCAACGGATCGATGGCGAGAATCGGACTGATGGATGTGAAGTATGCACCAAGTCCTGTACCGCTAAGAGATACGGAAGCCGCCATCGTTGCCGTCCCCGGTACGCCGGCGATGCCGACGGAACCGATAGCGATAACGATAACACTCATGATGTACATAGTCAAATCAAAAGGAATATTTGCCACGTTGGAGATATATACAACCACTAATGCAGGGAATACGCCCGCACAACCCTGCATGCCCGCCGTTGTACCGAAAGATGCCACTGTATTCGCCGTCGTAGGATTAACGCCGAGACGTTTCGTCAAGGTTTCCACCGTAAGCGGCAATACGCCCATGGAAGAACGGGATGTAAACGCCAACAATAACGGTGCTTTAGCCTTCTTGAAATATGTAATCGGATTATACCCGAAGCTTGTAATCAAAATGGCCTGAATAACGAACATGATCAAAAGACCTGCATAGAGAAGAACTACAAAAAGTCCCAT